>DATFQH010000037.1:0-14843 GCA_035264385.1 Pedobacter sp. | reverse complement strand
GTAGTGCCTGGTCGACTTGCTTGTTGAACCGTTCAACAAGATCGTTAACTGTATAGCCCTCCGGAGCGTAATTCCCCTCTTCAGCCAGCTGCTGGAACTGGAATTCGGACAGGCCTTCTGCTCTTGCGTAGGTAAATACCCGGTCGAGCACACCACTGAGGTGCTGAAGGTGGAAACCCACGGACGCCTTCCCTGCCACACGCTGCCAAAGCAAGGCTGCAGGAAATTCATGCAGATATTCTTCGATTTCTTCCCTGGCCTGCAACAGCGCATGTGCTACCGGTTGCAACAGGGGACTAACTTCGGGCAGTGGCCCTCTTTGCCATACTTCCAGCTTTGCTGCCATTGAATTTGGGATTTAAGGTTCGTGAATTTAGATATTTTCTGCGACAAACGATGCTTGATGTTAAAAGGTGATGAGCGCAACTTTTAAACGCTCCGCTTTCGGGAAATTTGCAGCGATATTTAAACATTCGCTTCATGAAAAATTCATTTTTAATTGCTGTATGTGTGGCAGCATTGCAAATCTTATGCACACAAACATCATCTGCCCAGGAAAGTGCTCCTTATAAAACAGGTGTAGGTCTGATGCTGGATCTGGGTACAGGTGGTACTTATGTGGGCCCGCATGCGAAACACTTTTTTACAGCCAACCATGCCGGTCAGGCGATGGTGCTTTTTGGTAGTGGTCTTACGGTAATTGGTGTAGAGTATTCTTACAACAAAGCCATTCCAGGTGTCGAAGGGCTGAACTGGAACCTTGGCCTTGGTCCTCAGTTTTATTTTGTAACCGGTTCTTCCGGCTTTATGCTGCGTCCGCAGGCTGGTATCGAGTTTAAAGTACCAAAGGCCCCTATTGCCGCGGGTTTCGACTGGCGGCCGATGTTTCAACTGAGTCATGATACAAGTTTTGAACCGGCACGTTTCGCTCTGGCCTTCAAATACGCTTTTTAAGACATCACAATATTTGTAACGCAATCTTCAGTACTAGCCCTTGCATTTTATGTGCAGGGGTTTGTTTTTTTTTAATAGATTAGTAGGATAACCAAATAGACAATGAAATTGAAAAACGCTCTCGTTAAAAGTTTGATACTTTTTATCCTGCTGCTTCAGGCTTGCGGAAAAAATAGTCCGGAAAAAGAAAACGAAAAACCACCTGTCGAGGAAGAGAAACCCGGTCCTCTAGCGAACAAGCTGCGTTCTCAGGGCAAGACCGAGAATAGTCCTGACAACTACTTTTACAACAGTGACGGCACATTATCCAGAGAAGAATTTTATGAATATGACAACGTAAAATTGTCTTTTCAGAACAAGTATTATTACAAAAACAACAAGCGTTCGGCCAGTACATTTGCGGCAGATTATAGTTTAGGGGACACGCTAACGGTAAGTTACAGACATGATGTTACCTGGACCGGTAATCAGATTACCGAGGTGTTGGAAGACTGGCCTTATTTGGATTCGCCAAAGGGCATACAATTAGCCAACCGAGAGTTGAGCACATTTAGCTACGACGCAAAGGGCTTTATCAAGTCCATTAAGATTGAGTGGGTAAAAAATGGAACCAAAACAAGGAAACAGGACTTACAGTTGACAACGGACGGCCGGGGCAACCTTATTAAAGCTGAAATTACTACGTACGATATGAATGGAGATTTTATGCATTCAAGCACTGAAGTCAGGGAATACGATGACAAAGTAAATCCAAAGTACAAACTGTTGTCACCAATCAGTTATTTTGCATTTTTTAGCCCTAATAACGTTACTAAAATTTCCGGGGAGACCACTTACACTTACAAATACAATGCAGCAGGTCTGCCTATTGAAGAGACCCGCAAAAAAGGAGCGGAAGCAGCTGTTGTGTCGAATTTCTATTATCATAAATAACCACAGTCAATCCAATCATGCTGGAGCTTTAGTTGGCATTGCGTTGTGATTTGTTTGGGCTTTGCTCACAAAAAGGGTACCTTTTGTGAGCAAAGCCTGGCTTAAAGCCGAACAAATCCCGACTAAAGCCGCAACAACATGGCTGGTTAGTCTTTACCGGCTTCTTCTTTTTCTGGGAACATCACCGAAAGCAGTACCGACAGGATCAGCACTGCACCGATCACAATTAGTGAATAGACCGACTCAATGTGATAGAATGGTGCAATGATCATTTTCAGACCGATAAAGGACAGGATGATTGCCAGGCCGTACTTTAGCTTGCTGAACAGATGGATAAAGTTATCGAGCAGGAAGAACAGTGCCCGCAGCCCCAAAATTGCAAAGATATTGGAGGTGTACAGGATGAACGGATCGTTGGAGATGGCGAATATGGCGGGAATTGAATCTACGGCAAACAGCAAATCTGTAAACTCGATAACAGCTACTACGACCAATAATGGAGTGGCCAGTTTCTTTCCGTTCTGATAGGTAAAGAACTTATCGCCATCGTACTTGTCACTTACATTGAAGAACTTTCTGATCAGCCTTGCTCCTCTTGTATTGTTGTAGTCTTCTTCGTCATCGTCGTCGCCGGACGACCAGGATTTGATTCCTGCATAGACCAGGAACAAGCCGAACAGGGTCATGATGATGTTGATGTCGTAAGCAAAGCCCGCGACACCAAAAAGGCTCAGTATCTTGTTTAAATAGGTTAATTCTATTAAGAAGGCACCCGAGAAGATAAAGATTGCTCTTAATACCAATGCACCGATGATGCCCCAGAACAGTACTTTATGCTTGTTTGAATTGGCTACATCAAAGAATTTGAAGACCAGGATGAACACGAAAAGGTTATCGACCGAGAGCGCCTTTTCGATCCAGTAGGCCGATTGAAATTCGAAGAACTTGGCAGAGCCGGCATAGTAGTAAACCAGGCCGCTGAAGGCCATGGACAGACTGATCCACACGAGCGACCAGGTAATGGCTTCTTTATTGGATACCACATGGCTTTTCTTATTGAATATGCCTAAATCGAGCAGCAGCATGATCAGTACCGCGATACCAAATACGATAATTAGTCCGGGATGCTCTGTAAAAATTGGGTGTTCGTTCATTGAATCGGTATGTTAAGTAAATTTTTGCCGGTCTTCTTCCGAGATAACCGGCAATACAGGCCTAATATCGGTAAAGTTCCTGAATGCGGGCACAGGAAAACAGGAATGTTAAGGCCTTGAGGATCATTTCAGTTTAATCCGAGCTTTTGCTTCACTTTGTCTTTATACGATTCGCCTACTGGCAGGTATTCTTTATTGATGATGATGCGGCCTTTTTCGAGGTAGTCGACCTGATCGATGTTGATGATATAGGATTTATGGATCCTGAGGAAACTGGCGGAAGGAAGAATTTCTTCCATGTTCTTCATTCTTTCGAGGGACAGGATTTTTCCGCTTGTGGTATGCAGGGTAATGTAATCGCCGAGGCCTTCGATATATTGTATGGAGGCGAGCAGGACTTTCTGGATGCGGTATTCTGTTTTTATAAAAATATAGGGCGGCGTTTGCTCTTGCACTCCGGCGGTCTGTTCGCTGTTAATTCGCGTTCGAACTTTAGCGACAGCAATAAGGAAGCGTTCGAAGGTGATGGGCTTGAGCAGGTAGTCTGCAATGTCATGTTCATAACCAGCGATAGCGTATTCTGTATAGGCGGTGGTAAGGATCACTTTTGTGCCCGTGTTTTTGATGATGTTCATGAGTGCTATGCCGCTGAGCTCGGGCATTTGCACGTCTAAAAAAACCAGGTCGGTCTTGTTTTCATTGAGGTAGCTGAGGGCCTGAAGCGCCGAGGTGGTTTTGAGTACCAGTTCGAGCCCGCTGGTTTTTTCTACATAATCGGCCAGGAGTTTAATCGCCGGAAATTCATCATCGACAACAACGCAGGATATGGAATTGGCTGATCTCATGTATGGCCGAGTTTTAGATTGACTATAAATTTATGTTCCTGCTGCCCGATATCCAAACTGTGATTGCCGGGATAGAGCAGATTGAGCCGCTTGCGTACGTTTTCTATGCCGATGCCCCCGGTCTGGTCTTTGTGTTTCGGGCCCACTTCATTGACGCATTGCAGTTCTATTTTATTTTCTGCGGTAATGGAGACGCTGATGTTGAGCCAGGTGTGATCGAAGGCTACGGCACCATGCTTGAAGGCATTTTCTATAAAGGGAATGAGCAGCAGCGGCGGCAGCTGAATCTGAGCTGCATTGTCCGGATAAGTAAGGCTGATCTGACCGGGTTGTTCAAAGCGTAGCTGTTCCAGGGCAATGTATTTTTCAATGTAATGGATTTCCTTTTCCAGGCTGATCGTTTCGCTGGTATCGTAGAGCATGTACCGCAGCATCTCGGAGAGGCCGGAGATGGCAGCCAGTGCTTGCGGCGACTGGTGATAAACCATCGAGTAGATGTTGTTGAGGTTGTTGAACAGGAAGTGCGGATTGATCTGTGACCGGAGGAAGGATAGTTCTGAGTCTCTGTTTTGCAGGGCCAGTTCCCGCTGCTGCAGTTCCTTGTATTGCGAAAAGCGGATGAAGTAGAAAACCATGGCGAAGATGGTGTAAAAGGCGTTATAAAGTATGTGCTCCCGGAAAAACCGGGACAGGCGAATGTGCCCTTCTGCTGGCCAGCGGGCTGCGCTATAACTGATGATGAAGCATAGCCCGAAGGCGGCGATCAGGCTGAGGGCCAGGATAAGGTATTTTTTGGAAGGATAATAAAGGTGCAGGAGCAGATAGGTGCTGATGGTAAACAAAAAGGAGATCAGGATATCGGCGATAAGGCTAAGCAAACGCAGGTCATAGCTCCGCTCGTCTACCAGGCTGAATTTGCCCGTGTAAAGATCGGGCAGATACCTTGCCAGATGTATCATGGCATAAAACAGCAGGAAGGCTATGAGCAATAACCCCGTCTTCTTTTTCATATTCCAAAACTAAGCTATTTAATAAAAAACTAACCTTCAATTTTCAGGGCTTTGTCGAGGTGATTCCCGTGTTCAACGATTAGGCTCTTTGCCGGGGGGTCTGGAAACTACTTTAGACAGCAAATAACCAGAATCGCGATATGAAAAAATACTTCATCCTGCTCTTATTTGCAGGCCTTGCTTCTGCACATGCACAGGACAAGAAACAACAGACCGACACCTTGAAAAAAGACTCGGTGAGCAAAGCACTCCTGCTAAAGGAGGTTAGCATCAACAGCCGTAAAAAAATGATCGAAAGGAAGATAGACCGGACAATTGTGCATGTGGCCGGTTTCGTGACTGCGGCGGGTACCGATGCGCTGGACCTGCTGGGCCGCCTGCCCGGACTGCGGGTAACTGATGGTGGAAACGTTAGCCTGATGGGTAAGGGTGCCACGATCTATGTGGATGGCAAGCTGACCTACCTTTCCGGCACGGACCTGTCGGCTTACCTGAAATCGCTGCCAACGGATCTGCTGGATAAGATAGAGCTGATGCCGAATCCTCCGGCCAAATATGATGCGGCGGGCAGTGGCGGCGTTATCAATATCATCACCAAAAAATACAAACAGCCGGGATACAATGCAGGTGTATCGGCCAATGCGGGAACGGGCGTGTACCGTAAGCTGAACGGTTCTTTAAACATGAATTATCGTGCGGGAAAGCTGAACCTTTTTGCCAATGCGGGTGCCGGTTCTCCAAAGGATTTTGAAAATGCATCGGCCATCAGGCGTTTCCTGGATCCGGCAGGCAGGCCTACCGCGATTCTGGATCAGGAAAGTGAGATCGCTTATACGCGCAGCACCGGGAATGTTAAGCTGGGCGCAGATTTTTACCTGAATAAGAAGACCACTTTCGGTATGATACTGAACGCGGCCAGAAACTCGGTAGTGGAAAGGGGCGATAACCGCAACCTGATGCTGAACAGCGCATATGGGCTGGATTCGACAATTTTTTCGGCCAATGATGCGAACAATAAGTTCCGGAACAACCTGGTGAATCTGAACATGGTGCACCAGTTCGATTCGACGGGTACGGAGCTGAGCATCGACCTGGATTATGGCAGGTACCGTACCAGAACTGAGCAGTTCTTTACTAACCGCACCTATTCGCCGCAGGATGTGCTGTTGAACAGCGAGCGCATCAGGGGTGAATTGCCCAGGGCCATCGCTATTTATTCGGCGAAGACGGATTTTGCCTTGCCTGTAAAAAACGGCATCAAGCTGAATACCGGTTTAAAGCTGAGCAGGGTGAGTACCGACAACACGGCCGGTTATTTTAATGGTGAAGGCATTGCGGAGCGCCCCGATTATAACCGCAGCAATAGCTTCCTGTATGACGAAACGATCAGCGCGGCTTACCTGGAGGGTTACCGGGAGTTTAAAAGGTTTGGCGTTAAGGCTGGTTTGAGGGCCGAACACACGCGGTCTGACGGGCATCAGCTGGGTAATGTATTGGCACCTGACTCTTCCTTCAGCAGGGCTTATACCAATATTTTTCCTACTGTGTTTGTGTCTTTTAAAGCCGATTCGCTGAACAGAAACCAGTTTTTCTTTAATTATGGCAGGCGGATTTCCCGACCCGGATACGACCAGCTGAACCCCTTCCTGTCGCTGGTGCAGCGTTACAATCAGGTGGTTGGGAATCCCTTCCTGAAACCTGACTTTACTCATAACTTTGAGCTTACCCATGTTTTTAAAGAGCAGCTGAATACGGTTGTTTATTATTCGGCTTTGTCCAACATCAGCGGGCAGGTGATCAGACCGGTGGGTGATGTTTATGTTCGGCGTCCGGAAAATACGGGTGACCTTCGGATCGCCGGTTTGATGGTGACTTACAACAGGGATCTTTTTAAATGGTGGAACGCTGATTTTTCGGGCAATACGGAGCGCATCCGTATGAATGTGCTGCTGGATGTAAAGCGGGTGGATACGGCTTATTTTGCGCATTCCTTCAACTGGTTCAACCGATTTACCATCAGTAAGAACTGTACCGCGGAACTGGTGATGAACTGGGGCGGCAGGTCGTTTTCGGGGCAGAACACAACAAGGGGGATTGCCGCTGTCCGGGCGGGTATCAGACAGCAAATATTTAAAGGCAATGGATCAATTGGTTTAAGTGGCAGTGATTTGTTTTATTCGGCGATTACCCGCGGCAGAACAGTAAACATAGCCGGCTCGGACGCCAGCTATGAAAATCGTAAGGACAGCAGATCGGTGATGCTTTCGTTCAGCTACAACATGAGCAAGAATGCAAAGGACAATAAGCGCCTCAGGGACCGCAATGGTGCACGTGATGAACAGAACAGGGTATTGAGTAATCCGTAGGTTAGTTATCAGGTAGCCGTGTCGGGCTACCTGATTCCTTTTTCTTTCAGAAAAGCCAGTTCTTCTTTAAGGATATGGTCGTCATCTATAGCGGGCGCGGCTTTCAGGTCTGCGACATGCAGTTCGTCCATGATGTCTACAAAGTTTTTATAGCTGGATCCGCTGGTGGGTTTGATGATGATGAATAAAGGTTTTCGCGGGTCATCTTGATTGGCCAGGGCGACCTTTTTCTTATTGGCAATGATGGTCTGCCTGATGGACTTGTAGCCTTCTATGGTCGGTGTGCTTTTACCGGCTTCTCCCATATACCAGGCGACCTTATTTTTTGAACCGAGCAGGATAGTCATGGTACGGGATGCGGGCCAGGCGACGAGATCAGGCTCATTTGTAGGTTCATCGGGTTTTGCGACGTCCATGGCTACTGGCTTGGACAGGGATGTGGTGAGCATGAAAAAGGTGATCAGCAAAAATGCCAGATCGACCATTGCAGTAAGGTCTACTTTAGGTGCTGCTTTTCTGTTTCGGGATACGCTTAATTCGGCCATGATAGTTTGGGTTTAGTTTGAAACTATGATGCCGGAGCATGCGGAATTCCACAGGTTTCTCTTAATATTTTCCGGCGCAAAGAGAATTCGGCAGATTGGGCTTAGAATTGGGGCATGTTGAAAAGATTATTAGCTGAAGATGGAAATCCATGGAGATACCGAGACGCCTCGGATACCTAAGGATATATTACTTTGAACTTTCCGGCGGGCACCATTTTGTTTCCCATCTGAACCGCAATATCTACATCTTCTTCCTTTGTATTATAATTCATTCCGAAATTTATCTTTCCATCTTCAAATGCCCTGATCTCTGCGTAAAATTCGTCATTGATATAGACATTATATGTTTTTTCGTGAACGAATGTCCCGGTCAGGACGATAGACGTACCTATAGAACCGCTTGCTGGCGACATGCCCGTAATCTGATGCGGAAGAACATTGACTTTCTGAACCGAAGTAAATTTAAATGGCCCTGCATCCAAGGTAAATGCATGCTCACCGGGAGGCATATCAAGTGGAGTTGTAAAAGTGATTTCAGTGGAATTTGAGCTGATTACGACAGCTTTGTTGCCCAACTTACCCGTCGGCTGGGGCAGTGCAGGGGGTACATAAGGCAGATTTTCACCTTTTATTCTATAGAGCGTTCCGGGAACTGCAGTTTTGGGACTAATATCTGTAATGACTGGTTTTAATATCGTAAATTCTCCCGGCAATTTCGTTTTGACACCTTCGATCGAAACGTAAACAGACGTAGTATTGCCTGGTACGTTCATGGGCACAAACACATGGAAGTTATCAAAGAAAGAGAATTCAGCCTGTGTATCACCGAAGAAGATTGGCACATCGACAGGCGCCCATCTACCCAACTGCAAATTGTCAGCCTCGAAAGAAAGGAGACTGCCAATTGCTCCCTGTTTAGGACTATAATCGTGAATATGAGCCAAGATTTTAAAGTCTTTGGTCATCTCCGTTTTCGCACCCTTATTGATGACATTAACAATGATACTTTGACCATGGATTTCCGGTATTCCCTTAGGGATCTCCGCTATGATTTCAGTATCGGAAACTGACTCAATTTTAGCAGAAACGTTGCTGAATGTTACCACTATATCTTTCGCTTGTGCGCCGTAGAATTTGCCTTTGATGCTAATGCGATCTTCAGTTTTACCAGACAAAGGACTGACCTCTTCTGCCTGTAAATCCGGACGCTCTGAAGATAGTTCTTTCCCATACCTTGGGCCATTCGCGTCTATTAAAAATGCACGGACAAACATATTTTTAGAGGCCGTAACGATCAGATCTTGTATTTCTTTAGTGAAGGTTCCCTGTACAAATCCTGACCCTAAGTTTACGACAGTACCATTCTCTTTGTTAAGGTTAGGGGTAGATCCGTATATAAATCCGTATTCAGTAATTTCATAGTCGCCCTTTGTTATACTTCCTGTCAGGATCATTTTGGTCGGGTTAAGAAACTGAATACTTAAGGTTTCGATTTTTGAAGATTGTTTCTGATTTTCGTCGGGCTTATTGCCCTTTTTACAGCCAGCAGATGTAACTACTAAAATCATTATACAGAGCGAGAGCAGTTTGTTCATAATGTATTATTTCAATCCGAAATTACGAAAAGATTTTGATTATAAAAATTAAGCTATTGCCTGTTTGGCGAATAACCAAAATGTTTTTTAAACGCATAGCCGAAATGGGAAAGGTTTTCAAAGCCGGTTTCCAGGTAGACTTCTGAGGGCTTGCGGTGCTTTTCTCTGATTTGATAATGCGCGAGTTCCAAACGTTTTCTGGTAAGCCATTTTTGCGGGGTGTTCTGGAAGGCATTCTTGAAATCCCGCTTGAAGGTGGTAAGGCTGCGGCCGGTCAGGTACCCGAATTTTTCCATGGGCATATTGAACATATAATTCCGTTCCATGAAACCGGCAAGGTCTATCTTTCCTGGTTCCGCAAAGTTGGCCAGGACCTGGTCTATACCGGGTTCTACAGCCCTGAGGATATGGATCGCTTCTTCTATTTTAAGGGAGGCAAGTGCTTCGGGCAGGTTTTCTTTGAGTTCAAAATAAGGAACCAGGGAAGCGAGGCAGCTTTTAAGCAGCGGATGTTTTCCGAAGATTTGAAAGGCCGGTTGCCGGACCAGTCCTGTTACTGCTGATGCTTCGTTTTTTTGGTAATATTCTTTAAGCCTGGCCGTTCTGAGGTGCATAGTTACCGATTGGTGAGACAGGCCATTTTTAGGATAGTTGAGGACCGTTGCCAGTAAATGCCGCGGAAACAGCAGGGTGTCGCCTGCTCCGAATACATGGGTTTGGTCGGCTTGTACGATTTTGGTTTCACCCGAGATGAGCCATACGAGCAAATGATCTTCAAACAGCACGTCTGCCTTGAAGAACATGTCTTCAAAGCAGGACCGCTTGATGTCGTTATGAATGTATTGCAGTTGATGTGCCATGGTTCACGCTGGTATAAAATTAGGAAATAAATGCATAGTGAGATGGATTAGTCTGCCGTAAATGTGACACCGGTCAGCTTTTCGCTCAAATCCCACAATTGTGCCGCGTTGGCCCCATCTACTGAATAAGGTTTTACTCCGCGAAGTGTTCCGGGCTGGTCATACTGATGATCCAAATCACCCCGATCGAGGTCTGCAATGTCTGAATTTTCGCAGTAGACGCCACCAATGCCTTCGAGTTGTGGGCTGGTTGCGCACCATAAGGATGTAGCGGCACCCTGTGGTATGGTTTTAAGTGTTCTGGCTACTTCAGGATAGATATCGCCATTTGCGTCATGGGTTCCCATCTGCTGAAAAAGAGCCATCGGGGCTACCCTTCCGAGATCTGTGCCGTTTACTGAACCGGGATGCAGCGCGTAGGCACGTACGCCAAAATGTTTGCCCCTGCGGTCCAGTTCTACCGCAAACAGGTTGTTGGCTGTTTTGGATTGACCGTAGCCTTGCAGTGTTTCATATTCGCGGTGTTTAAAGTTGGGGTCTTTGAAGTTGAAGGGTGCCATTTGATGTCCAAAGGAGGATACATTGATTACCCGCGCATGCTTTGCCTGCTTTAATGCCGGCCACAGTCTTGCGGTAAGCTGAAAGTGCCCCAAATGGTTGGTGGAAAGCTGCGATTCATATCCGCGTGTGTCGCGCTGAAGCGGTACCCACATGATACCTGCATTGTTGATCAGGAGGTGCAGCGGGGCATTGCTTTCGAGAAATTGTCTGGCGAATGCATCAATGGATGCGGCATCCATCAGATCCAGTCGCTGGACGGTAACATTTTTAATGCCTTCAAGATTTTTCGTTGCTTTGCTGATGTCCCGTGCGGGAACGGTCACTTTAGCACCTGCATTACTTAAGGCTTTTACAGTTTCTAAACCAATACCTGCGTAGCCGCCGGTAACAATGGCGTTCTTTCCGCTAAGGTCTATGCCCTGCATTACTTCTGTGGAAGTTGAAAAGGCGGTGAAGCCTGAACCAATGGGTTGCTGCAAAGTACCATTGTAGTTGTCTGTTGTTTCTTGTGTTTTCATTTTCGATCTTTATTGATTGGGTACAAAATTACCGTGATATGCTATGGCGGATTTTGTTTTAAAGACCGAATTCTTTTGTTTTAAGGGCCAACTTATTTCATCCCGTGCTTTGTTTCTGTATTCTATCCTCATGAGCAAAGTTGATTAAAAGTAGCCCCAAAGTACATCTTCACATTGCTTTTTTATTGGTTTAGATTTCATTGCAATTGTTATATTTGATTATTAACGCTCCAACATGATCAAATCTTCCCTCTTGTTCTGCCTGATGCTTTTTGTCCTTACCGGATCCGCGCAGACAAAGACTGTCTCTTATTCGGGCAGTTTTAAAGGTTATACGAAGGATTTTCCGTTTAAAACCGGCAAAATCATTCTGCTCAATGAAATTACAGGCATCACAGAAACTTATCTGATCGATGTGGCGGCTGATGGGAAGTTTGCTGCCAGTTTTCCGCTGGAAAAGGCGAAGGAGTGCTATGTTTGGTTTCCTTATTTCTACAGAACCGTTTACTTTGAGCCAGGCAAAAGGATTGTCCACAACATTGACATCAGCAACATAAACGAGGTTCAGTCGACTTTCAGCGGTGACCTGGCAAAATCTAATAACGACCAAATCAGGCTATGGCCACTCATCACCAGCCGTAGTGCTGAGTTACATGCCAGGGCGATTGAGCATATGACGCCGGATCAGTACAAGGCCTATTACCTGAATTTACTTCAGAAAAACCTGGCGTCGCTGGATAGCATTAAAAAGGGTTCCGGTCTGGATGAGGGTGCTTACCAGAGGGCAGTGATTTCGCTGAAGCTGGGGACTGCTGAGCAATTGATTCAATATAATTATCACATTGAAAACGAGTACAGAAAGAATAACAATATTAGTTTCGCTGATAAGAAACCGGTGCTTAAAGAGCGCATTCTGGATGAATCTTATTATGATTTCCTGAAAACAATCCGGTTCAATGATCCGAAGAATATGGTTAGTGCCGACTATTTTATTTTCATCATGCGACTGAAGACGCTGGAACTGATCCTTGATCGCGCAAGAATAGATTATTCTGCCGAGATTGCCCGTTTGGAAAAGGACTCGACCCAGGCCGGCCATCGGGAAACCTTGCAATTGCTTAGAAAGGCGCAAAACAACAAGGTTTTTAATGCGGATTCCGTAAAATCGTTAAGGCCGGGCATACTGAAAAGACTGGCTGGCGCTGACATCACACTCGAGCTGGAACTGATCGAAATGCAGGATATATGTCAGGTTATCAATGACAATCAAACGCCCTTATCTGAAGATGGTTTAGCCAGGGTAAAAGCCAGGCTTAAAAATAAACAATTGTTTCCTGCCGTGGCGGCCTTTAATCGCCAGCTTGTGGAAAAACTGGAAGCCAACAAGACGAAAACCGGTTTCGTAAACAACAAGACACCAAATGTAGCCGCAGATAGCGTTTTCAATAACATCCTGAAGCGGTACAAGGGGAAAACGATATTTATCGATTTCTGGGCAACATGGTGTGGGCCATGCCTGCAGGGAATCAAGGAAACAGCTGCGCTTAAAGAGGAGTTGAAGGATAAGGATATCGTGTTTCTTTACATTACCAATACTTCTTCGCCTGAAAAGAGCTATGATGGTATGATACCGGGCATAAAGGGTGAACATTACCGGCTAAGTATGGACGAGTATAACGTTGTGGCCGCCAGGCTGGGAATTGTGGGCATACCGCACTACGCAATTGCAGACAAACAGGGTGTACTCGTTGAAAACAATTACAGGTGGAGGGATGCGGATCAGATAAAAATGAATCTGCAGCGTATATTGCGGGAAAATTATTAAAGATGTATACGTATTCCCTTTCCGAAAAGGATTTGCTGAATTTCTTGCTTTATGACATTTCTACTGATGCGGCCAGGATCGTTCAGAGAAAGCGATCGACCAGGAACATCATTATAACATTTGGCATAGTGGGCGCCATTGCTTATTTCGTTGGGATGCAGGCATTCGGGCTGAGCTTCCTGGCATTGGTTATTGTATTGGTCTTCTTTGGAGATGCCTACATGAAGTACATTTATAAAAGGGCGTTTAAAAAGGCGGTGCGGACGAGCCTGAAGTCTTATGCGGATTCTCCGATTACTTTGGAGATCGGCGCGGAGCACCTGAAGATAACGGATCATACGGGCGAACACGTAGTTGAATGTAACGATATTGAACTGCTGCATGAAACCCGGGATTATTTTCTGATCAAGCTCGAGAGCACACAGATGCTGGGTATCCGGAAGATCAGCGATGAGCTGGAAAAGGATATGCAGGAGTGGATCGCTAAAAATGAGATCCCCTACCGGGAATTTTTGGACTGGAAATGGTAAATTGAAGTGCCGGTTTATTGCTGCAGAGCTGGCTGCATCACGGCAACATCATAATTGAGTAAACCTTATGTTTCCTAAAAGCCTGTGACCTAACTTTGGATCTATGAAGGTAGATATCTGGTCGGACGTAAGGTGTCCGTTTTGTTATATTGGTAAAAGAAAATTTGAAGCTGCGCTTGCTCAGTTTGAGCAAAAGGATGAGGTTGAAGTGGAATGGCACAGCTTTGAACTGGACCCGAATGCGGAAACGGTGCCCGGCGCAAGTGCTGTTGATTACCTGGCTGAAAAATATGGCAGACCCCGTGAATGGGCAGAAGAAATGCATGAAAATGTAACGGCAACTGCTGCTGAAGTGGGTCTGGATTTTCATCTTGACATTTCGGTGGTAGCCAATTCTTTCGATGCACATCGCCTGATCCAACTGGCGAAGAGCGAGGGTTTGGGGGATGCGATTGAAGAAAAGCTTTTTGAAGGTTACTTTACTTTTGGAAAAGACATCAGTGACCATTCTACGCTTATAGAAATCGGCGTAGCCGCAGGTCTTGACAGCCTAACAGTGGCAACGATGCTTCGTGGTGCCGACTTTACCGACGAAGTGCGTTACGATGAACAGACTGCGCAGCAGATCGGTGTAAGAGGTGTGCCATTCTTTGTATTTAATCAAAAACTGGCTGTATCGGGAGCCCAGCCGCCTGAAACTTTCCTGGGGGCGATGAGACAGGCATCGGCTGAACAGTGATATTTTGAAATTATTAGCCTACCTTTGCCGGTAATCAGAATAATTATGGCAGTATTAAACAAAAAGGAAGAGAAAATTGAGGCAGTATTAGACCGTATGCCCAAGGACTACACGGATAAGGATTTTGTTGATATGTTTATTAAGCTGTACTCGAAAGACTGGGGTAAGATTAAGGCCAATTATATTAAGCACACACAGGATAAAATTGCCGGAACCGAAGGCAAAATGCCGAAACCGGAACTTTATCTTAAACAGTTGCGTGAGCTTTACCTGGAAAAAAACAAATAGCCAAAATCGCTTAATGTTATGTTAGCGCAGTAGAATTCATCAGGATCAGTTCTGCTATATTTGTTGAAACCACATATAAAGCCGGAATATGAAATACAAAAAGCTGGTCCTTGTTGCTTT
>DATFQH010000036.1:0-4828 GCA_035264385.1 Pedobacter sp. | reverse complement strand
AATTGATAAAATGTATAAAGCTTATCAGGCAGATCAGGTGTTATTAACGGAAGATATGCGGAAGCGCAGGGAAAATGAGATTATTGAGAAAGAGAAGCAGGCTAAAGATTTCCAGAGAAATATATTTGGTCCTGACGGTGACCTGTTTCAGACACGTACCAAGTTGCTAAGTCCGCTACAGGATAAAGTTACTAAAGCAATAGGGGAGATAGCTAAGGCTAAATTCTTAGATTTTATTTTTGATAAGAGCAGTGAAGCTACAATGATGATTTATGCGAGCAGTAGTTATGATGTAAGTAATGATGTAATCACAAGACTTGGTTTTAAACCCGGTTCAGTAATAAAATAACAATACACAAAGGGACAAATTAAAAACAATTATTAAGAAAAATAGAGATGAGAAAGTTAATGAACGCATTTTTAGTGGCAGCAGGATTATTGTTTTCTGCTAATATTGCGAATGCACAACAAAAATTTGCACACTTGAATTCTGCTGATATTATTCAGGCAATGCCTGAAGTTAAAACAGCACAAGCGACACTTGAGACATTTAGAAAAGCAAAAACAGCTGATATTGATAAAATGATCGCTGAATATCAGACTAAATTGCAGGCTGCCCAAGCTAAGGAAAAAACAAGAAGTGAAGCGAATAAGGAAAGTGTTGATAAAGAATTGCAAGCTGCAGGAGTTGACCTACAGGATCTTCAAAAACGTATTGAAGATGCCAGAAATAAAGCGCAACAGGAAATGGAGCAAAAAAACGCGGAGTTGTTTAATCCAATTCAAATAAAAGCTGATGGTGCAATTAAAGCCGTATCTAAAGAAAAAGGATATGCTTATGTATTTGATACTGCTAATCCTGCTTTGGTATATTTTGACGGTGGTGAGGATATCACGGCCTTGGTTAAGACAAAATTGGGGATCACTGCAACTGCAGCAGCTCCTGCCACTGCACCTAAAAAATAATTAAATTAAAGTTTTAAATTGCGGGGCTGAATAATAAAATTCAGCCCCGTTTTTTTACAATGAGCAATACACAATCTATCGGTATTTTTGATTCGGGATATGGCGGCCTCACTGTATTCAGATCAATAGCTCAGAAGCTTCCCCAATACAACTATATTTATTTCGGAGATAATGCCCGTTCACCCTATGGCGACCATTCCTTTAATACTGTTTATCAGTATACACTGGAATGTGTAGAATGGTTATTTGCCCAGGGTTGTCCCCTGGTAATTCTTGCTTGTAATACAGCTTCTGCAAAAGCATTACGCTCTATACAGCAAAAGATACTTCCAACTAAGTATCCTGATCGAAGGGTACTTGGTGTAATCAGGCCGACCGCCGAAATTGTAGGAAATTTTACCACTTCAAAAACCATCGGTGTTCTTGGTACCAGGGGTACAGTTAATTCCGAGTCCTACTTAATGGAGATTAGTAAATTCTTTCCTGAGATTAAAGTGTTTCAGCAGAGCTGTCCGATGTGGGTTCCTCTTGTAGAGAACAATGAGCATCTTGATCCTGGGGCGGATTATTTTGTTAAAAAATATATTGATGAGATCATGAATAAGCATAATGATATTGATTGTTTGCTTTTAGCATGTACCCATTATCCGCTGCTTATCCCAAAAATTAAATCTATCCTCCCGGATGCTGTAGATTTGCTGGGCCAGGGAGATATTGTTGCAAATAGTTTGATTGCTTATTTGGAAAATCATAGTGAACTTGAAAAGTTAATTACTAAAGAAGCAAAACATAGTTTTTTTACTTCGGGTGATTCAATGGTATTTGATGCACATGCTTCGGTCTTTCTCGGTTCGGACGTTGTTTCTAAACGCGTGGATCTGAATGGGGCTCAATTATAATCTGAATGAAAGATTATAATTCTTTCTAGGTTCTGATTATTTTTAACGGTAAATTTGCGGCTCAAATAACACACTTAATGAGTGATTCAATAAAACATGAATGCGGTATAGCCTTTATCCGCCTTTTAAAACCTCTCTCATACTACCAGGAAAAATACGGGACTGCACTTTATGGATTGAACAAGCTTTATCTGTTAATGGAAAAGCAGCACAACCGTGGTCAGGATGGAGCAGGCATTGCTACCATTAAACTGGATGTGAAGCCCGGACACCGGTACATTAGCCGATACCGCTCAATGGCCCAAAATGCTGTTGCTGATATTTTTGGTTACGTGCAGAACAAGTTTGTAGACATACAGAATGAGCGACCTGAATTGATGCTGGATGCTGAATGGCTCAAATCTAATGTTAGTTTTATTGGTGAAGTATTGCTTGGGCATCTTCGCTACGGAACTCATGGTAAGAATAGCATTGAAAACTGTCATCCGTTTCTGAGACAAAACAATTGGATGACGCGTAATCTGGTTATTGCCGGTAACTTCAACATGACTAATGTTGACGAACTGCTGGAGCAATTGTATGAATTGGGTCAACATCCAAAAGAACAGGCTGATACTGTGACGGTTTTGGAAAAAATTGGACACTTTTTGGATGATGAGAACCAGGAGTTATTTGATGAGTATAAAAAGGAGGGTTTGGATAATGTTCAAATCACCCAAAAGATATCAACGAATCTGGATATTGCTAAGATTCTAAAACGATCAGCGAAAAATTGGGATGGTGGATATGCGATCTCTGGAATTGTTGGTAATGGTGATGCTTTTGTGTTGCGTGATCCTTCAGGAATACGCCCTGCTTTCTATTATCAGGATGATGAGATCGTTGTCGCTGCATCGGAAAGGCCTGCTATACAGACAGCCTTTAATATAGCATTCAGGGATGTGAAAGAAATTCAGCCCGGACATGCGCTTATTGTTAAAAAAGACGGCACGGTTACACAAGAAGTTTTTAGAGAGCCGCAGGAAAAAAGAGCATGTTCATTTGAGCGGATCTATTTTTCCAGGGGAAGTGACGCAGAGATTTATAGAGAAAGGAAACATCTCGGTGCATTACTGTGCAAACAAATATTAGATGCAGTTAGCGCCGATTTAAAAAACACTGTATTTTCTTTTATTCCTAATACTGCTGAAGTCTCATTTTATGGAATGGTAGAAGGACTTCACTCGTATATTAGAGGTGTACAAAAGGATACGTTATTACACCGTAAGGATCAGCTAACGGATGAGCAACTCGATGAATTGCTTTCGATGAACCCGAGGGTAGAAAAACTGGCGATAAAGGATGTTAAACTAAGAACTTTTATTACTCAGGATGCCGACAGGCAGGATATGGTGGCACATGTTTATGATACGACTTATGGTGTTATAAAGAACCACACGGACACCCTGGTAGCTATTGATGATTCTATTGTTAGGGGCACAACGCTTAAACAGAGTATTATTAAGATCATTGACAGACTGCATCCGAAAAAGATTATTATTGTTTCTTCAGCACCTCAGATTCGTTATCCGGATTGTTATGGCATTGACATGTCGAAGATGGGGCAGTTTGTGGCATTTGAAGCGGCAATTCAGTTGTTGAAGGAGAGGGGGATGGACCAAATCATAGAAGATGTTTATCAGAAATGTAAAGCCTCCCTGTTGTTACCAAAGGAACAGATCGTAAATCATGTAAAAGATATTTACAGACCTTTTAAACAAGAGGAAATATCTGCACAAATAACTAAGATAATCACTCCACAGAATATAGATGCTGAAGTCCAGGTAATATACCAGACGCTTGACAATCTTCATGTTGCCTGTCCTAATCACAGCGGAGACTGGTATTTTTCAGGTAATTATCCAACTCCTGGTGGAAATAAGGTAGTGAACAAGGCCTTTGTGAATTGGAAGGAAGGAAATAATCAGCGGGCCTACTAGTAGAATAGGTTGCCTATTAAATAAAGGTCTTGTTGTCATTTGACAGCAGGACCTTTTTAGTTTTTAAACATAATGTTTAATGATCACCTGAACAAAAAGCCTGATAGCAAATATGAGAATAACGGCTCCGGCAATGCGATTTAGATTTTGTATGGTTCTCTCTTTTATTCTATATCTGAGTTTCGCTGCATAATAGGTTTTAAAACAGTCTACAGATAATTGTGTCGCCATCGCAATTACAAAAAATAAGACTTTCTCTGTCATATCGTAATGCAACTGAACAGATATTATGCCGCCAACCATTACCCAAAACATAAGGGTTGAAGGAGACAAAAGGCACATAAGGAAGCCTTTTAGTATGTATCCTCTTTTTTTAATTTTTATTGTTTCAGCAATGTCGTAGCTTACTTTAACCTTGTTGAATAAATAGTAGGTGCCTATACCAAACAGAAAGAGCCCGCCGATGATTCCGATATACTGGTTGTATTCCGAATTATAATCAACAAATTGTGAACTAAATATTGTTAGGGAAATGAAAATGATGTCGCTGAGTATGACGCCTATAGCTAGAGAAAACCCCGCTTTGAACCCCTTTTCTATACTCGTTTTTATCATGGAGAAAAATACCGGGCCCGTTAAAAACGAAAACAAAACACCAGCACCTATCCCTTGTAGTATTGCTTCAAACATTCAGCTCTTCATATATATAATGTGCTAATATGCAATTTTAAACATAAACTACCTTTATTTTTAATCGTTTTATTGCATAGGTAATAACTCCATCAGAGACGGAATATTATGCTTTAGCATATAGTTTTTTATTTATGTTTAACTCCATTATGCTTTTGGCTTTTGTTATTCTGCAGTTCATGGTGAACCGGCAATTCCATTGGAAGCACATGCCGAATTGAGAAAACCTGGCATCAACATAGAGAAGATTGAAACAGACTATTGACATTAATTATAATAACCTATTTTTGCAGC
>DATFQH010000035.1:0-2748 GCA_035264385.1 Pedobacter sp. | reverse complement strand
TTACCCGGTCTGAAAATCCTTCGGTTCAATGGGGAACAGACAACACAAAGAAAGCAAGGATCGTCGGAGAGGCTCGCGCCATGAGGGCATGGGCTTACCGGCATCTTACTTACCTGTGGGGAGATGTGCCCTTAATGACTGAAGAAGTAACCGGTGAAAATATTGTTACCGATGCCAGGCGCGAGAAGGTGGCTGCTATCCGCCGGGTGATGATTGACGATCTGAAGTTTGCTGCGCAAAACCTTCCTGCATCGCCTTATGCAGCTGGCCGTGTAACACGAGGCGTGGCGCAAACTTATCTTGCAGAAACCTACCTGGCCATTGGCAAAGCAGACTCCGCCTTCTATTGGGCTAATGAATGTATTAATACCGGTCCGTACAAATTGGTAACCCAGCGATATGGTACAGGCACCTCCAAGCCCGGCGTAGCATTTATGGATATGTTTGATCCTGCCAACACTAATATCGCTAATGGCAATACGGAAGCATTGTGGGTGATGCAATGGGAACGCAATGCTGTTGGCGGAGGCGAGAACCTGATGCGGCATGAAACAACTATGAGGTATCCGAACGCACGGTATGCCGGCAGATCGGGATTTCTTACGGCAGTAGATGAGCGCGGCGGGAGGGGATGGAGCCGTCAGACCATTACAAAAAAAGCACTATTACTTTATAATACCTCCAGTGATGTAGCTGCCGGGAAAATAGACCAGAGAGGTTCTGAGTTTGCGCTACGCAAATATTTTATTGTGAGTTCTTACGATAACTTTTCCGGGCTTACCAATACAGCAACGAATGCATCATGGAAAATAGGCGATACCGTTTGGCTGGCAACGCCGATTAAGCAGGGATCAATACCCGATCCGGGCAAGCGTACACTAAGCGGCGCATTTAATTTTAATCTGCTCACTGAAGGCACTCCTAACAATAATGACTGGCCCTACAGTTTAAAATTTGCACACAACGATCCTGGTTTTCCTACCACGACAGAGTCGCATTTAGACCAGGTCTATATGCGTTTGGCCGAAACAATATTACTAAGAGCGGAAGCCCGCGGGCGGATGGGTGATTACGCAGGTGCAGTAACCGACATCAACATGTTGAGAGATAGGGCGAATGCAAAAAGAGTAACGGTTGCCGACTTTGGCGGCAGCCTCACTTCGTTCCTTGATTATATATTGGACGAACGTTCAAGAGAATTGCTTGTGGAAGAACAAAGAAGGTATACGCTTTTAAGAATGGGCGGCGCCGATTTCTTTTTCAGAAGAGTAACAGCAATGAACACCATAAGCAAGAATCTTACGTTGCGGGATACTTTATTTCCCATTCCGCAATCTGTACTTGACGCGAATCTTACCACCAAAATGCCACAAAATCCAGGATGGTAAAAGGGTAAAAGAAATTGGCCAGCGGAACATAAAATTCCGCCAAGGTGTTTATTACGTTCTATAAAACATAAAAATAAATGAGACAAAGCAAACATATTTTTCAAGTGGTGTTGGTGGCGATGAGCCTCGTTTTTTCAAACTATTGCGGGGCACAAACCGGCTGGCAAAATTTGTTTGATGGGAAGACCCTGAAAGGGTGGGAAGTGAAACAGGGGAATGCAAAATTCAGCATTGAAAATGGAATGTTGATCGGATCAACCTTTCCTAATAACACAAAAACTTTTATCGGCACCAAAAAAGAGTATGGCAATTTTATTCTGGAGCTGGACTTCAAAGCAGATGAAGGCCTTAACTCGGGAATACAATTTCGCAGCAGAACCTCAAAGGAATACAGGAATGGTATTGTGAATGGCTACCAGGTAGAAATAGATCCGGTAGAAAAAGAGATGTATACAAAGTATCCTGCCAATTATACAAGGAATAATGTGCAGGTAGCTGCGGGCAAAGAACCAAGAAATTGGACCGGCGGCATCTACGATGAAAAAAGGCGCGAATGGATTGGTGACCTTACACATAACGAGGCTGCAAGAAAAGCTTTCAAGCCTGGTCAGTGGAACCATATAAAACTGGAAGCAATCGGTGATGTAATCAAAACATGGATCAATGATGTTCCTGCAGCCACGATAGTTGATTTTGTTACACCAAATGGCTTTATCGGCTTGCAGGTGCATGAGACGCAGAATGAAAAGCCAATGAAGATCTGCTTCAAAAATATTCGGATCAAAGACCTGGGATTGAATCCTGAGCAGCCAGATAAGTACGATCCTTATATCAGTGATTACAAAACAGGTGATGGAAAAATGTTTGCGCAGATCTATTCTGTAAAAGGTATGTACAAAGCAAATCTTCTTAAAAACCTTACATCACGTGAAGCGCCTGTGGCGGTTCTTTCTGGTGAGAAGTCAGGAGATGCAATCAGTTTTTCAGGCGACGGCTGGAGTGGAAAAGTTGTAGAAGGAAAATTCAGTGTAGAGAAAGCAAATGAAAAGTATGATATGAGACCATTTGCCCGAACGTCTCCTACACTCGGTGCGGCGCCGCCAAAAGGAGCAATCGTTTTATACAACGGAAAAAATCTCGATGCATGGAAAAAAGTTTTAGAGAAGGATTGGTTGGAAGGCAGTACGCCTGCAGATAATTTTCAAATCTTGCCAGGTGGTGCTTTGCAGGTAGTTCCTCATCCGGCCGGTTTATATGAATCCATCATTACTAAACAAAAATTCGGTGATATGAAACTGCATGTTGAGTTTCGCTTGCAGGGTGATGTTACCAACGGTGGCATTTATTTAATGTCACGCTA
>DATFQH010000034.1:0-11781 GCA_035264385.1 Pedobacter sp. | reverse complement strand
CATATTGGGTGAGGCTCCTGTCTGGCATGAACAAAAAAAGGCTTGCCTGTGGGTTGATGTAGAATCTAAAATCGTTTATGAATATTATTGGGACGAGAAAACGATTAAACAATATCTGTTTGATCAGCGGGTCTCTTTGGTTGTGCCTGCTTCTGGTGATCATTTGATCGTTGCCTTACAGGGCGGGATGGCAAAATTTAATACCTCCTCAAATGAACTTGTGCGTTTGCCATCTCCTATAGATGTTGACTGGAATAAATATCGTTTCAACGACGGTGGTTATGATGCTGCCGGCCGACTCTGGATCAGTACAATGGAATTGAACCATAGAGAAGGTGCAGGGTCTGTTTATTGCATTGAAGGCAATGGCAGAATAACTAAAAAGATCAGTAGCATTTCTATTCCGAACGGGTTTGTCTGGGCTCCGGATCATAGGACGTTGTATTATACCGATAGTATAAGGAGTGAGGTTTATGCTTATTCATTTGATGATTCATCGGGTCAGATCGGATTTGAACGCGTTGCTATCTTTATTCCTGAAAATCTGGGACTTCCGGATGGCATGGCAGTGGATGAGGAAGGAATGTTGTGGATTGCACTTTGGGGCGGATATGGCGTGGCGAGGTTTAATCCGGATACGGGACAAATGGTTGATTTTATTGATATACCTGCACCTCATGTTACGTGTTGCTGTTTTGTTGGAGATGAAAGGGACCATATGGTGATTACAACGGCAAAATCTGGTATGACTGAGGAGGGGCTGAGGGATTTTCCGGAAAGTGGAAATGTATTTATAGTAAAAATGAAGGTAAGAGGTATGCATAGTAATACTGTTGATTTATAGATCGATATCATGGAAAAAAAATTAAGAAGTCAGCAGTGGTTTGGCAAAAAAGGTAAGGATGGTTTCATATATAGGGCCTGGATGAAAAACCAGGGTATTCCTGATGATGAATTTCGGGGAAAGCCTGTTATTGGCATTTGTAATACCTGGTCTGAACTGACTCCATGTAACGCGCATTTCAGGGAGCTTGCTGAATCTGTTAAACGGGGTATTCTTCAGGCAGGGGGATTGCCCGTTGAATTTCCGGTGATGTCTCTTGGGGAAACCTTAATTAAGCCTACGGCGATGTTATACAGAAACCTGGTGAGCATGGATGTGGAGGAGTCTATCAGGGCCAACCCGATAGATGGTGTGGTGCTGATGTGTGGATGTGACAAAACCACACCGGCGCTGGTGATGGGGGCGTGCAGTGTTAATATTCCGGCTATCGTTGTGTCTGGCGGTGCTATGCTTACCGGCAAATATGAGGGCCGTGATATTGGTACAAGTGATATCTGGAGATTTTCGGAAAATGTGCGCTCTGGTATCATGACGGAGGAGGAATTGAATCTTGCTGAGGCAGGCATGTGCCGAAGCCGCGGACATTGCGCGGTAATGGGCACAGCTTCATCGATGGCCTGCATGGTGGAATCGCTGGGCATGAGCTTACCTGAAAATGCGGCTATACCTGCCGCAGATTCCAATAGAAAGGTGTTGGCCCAGTTTTCGGGAAGAAGAATAGTGGAGATGGTAAGGGAAGACCTGAAGCCTTCTGATGTTCTGACAAGACAGGCTTTTGAAAATGCCATAAAGGTTAATGCAATAATTGGCGGCTCTACGAATTTCGTGATTCATTTGCTTGCCATAGCTGGCAGGGTAGGTGTTGATCTTACCATTGACGATTTTGACCGATATTCCAATGGTTTACCTTTGCTTGCCAATTTGCAGCCATCGGGTGAGTTTTTTATGGAAGATATGTACTATTCAGGCGGATTGCCTGCGGTTATGAAGGAAATCGAAGCGCATTTGAATACGGATTGTATTACTGTTAACGGAAGAACTGTTGCGGAAAATCTTCAGAAGGCGAAGAGTCTGAACAGAAAGGTGATTGCTGCATTTGATGCGCCTTTTAAGTATGATTCGGGTGTGGCGGTTCTTAAGGGAAATCTTTGCGAAGGTGGTATCATTAAACCGTCTGCGGCTGATCCCAGATTGATGCAACATACCGGCAAGGCTGTGGTATTTGAGAATATCGAAGATTATAAGGAAAGAATAGATGATCCTGATCTGGAAGTGGATGAAGATAGCATATTGGTGTTGAAGAATGTAGGACCTAAGGGCTATCCTGGTATGCCGGAAGTAGGTAATATGGGGCTTCCTAAGAAACTTTTGGATAAGGGAATTACTGATATGGTAAGAATCTCGGATGGCAGAATGAGTGGTACTGGCTTTGGAACTGTTGTATTGCACATTTCTCCTGAGGCAGCTGAAAATGGCACTATCGCGCTGGTAAGGAATGGCGATCTGATTGCTCTTGATGTTCCAAACAGGACTTTAAATCTCTTGGTAGACGATGATGAGCTGGGCACCAGAAGGGCCGCTTTGACCGGACAGTCAGAAGTTTTCAAGAGAGGTTATGCAAAGCTTTATGTTCAGCATGTAGAACAGGCACACCTGGGGGCGGATTTTGATTTTCTAAAAGGAAGCTCTGGAAGTGAAGTCCTTAGGGATTCACATTAATTATATTTTAATAAGGATTTATAAACATATGTCATCAACACAATTTAAAGGTAAAACAGCGATAGTAACAGGCGCAGGACAGGGAATCGGTTTTGAAATATGCAGACAGCTGGCGGCTGCAGGTGCAACAGTTATTTTAAACGATATTGATGAGGATTTGGCTAATGATGCTGCATCGAAAATAAATTTTGAAAACGGCACCTGTATTGCTTGCCCCGGGGATTCGAGTAACAGCAGCTTTATCCATCACATGATATCACGTGCAGTGGAAGCCACGGGACAGCTGGATATTGCTATTGCCAATTCAGGAATTACTTTGTTTGGTGATTTCTTCAGCTATCCGGAAGATTCTTTAAATAAGGTGCTGAATGTAAACATAGCGGGTACTTTTCTTTTGGCCCAGGCAGCGGTCAATCAGATGAAAAAGCAGGGGAAGGGCGGTTCTCTTTTGTTTACCTCCTCGGTAACGGGCCATCAGGCGCATAAGGATCTGGCGGCTTATGGGATGACCAAGGCTGCCATTGAGATGCTTGCCAAAAATCTTGTGCTTGAAATTTCTCCTTTTAAGGTCAATGTGAATACGATCGTACCCGGAGCAACGCTTACGGAACGTACAATGGATGATCCTAATTATATGTCTGTATGGTCGAGGATTACGCCGATGGGCCGGCCGGCGTATACCGCTGATATTGCAAATGCTGCGTTATTTCTGGTTTCTGAACAGGCAAGACACATTACCGGGCAAAGCCTGATTATTGATGGTGGATGGACAGCGATCAGTCCTTCACCGGAAGAGGGTTAATATGCTGCATAAGCCGTTACTTCTTCGCAGAAGAATCCTCTTTCGTTGAGCAGGTGCCTAACGACTTCCACACACGGAACCGACGAGATGACCCTGAGCATTTTGTTTTCAAATGCAAAAAGCCAGTTCTTTTCTCCAAATAGGATATTGAAAATTGGTTTGATGGAGTTTAAATCCTGATCGTCGTTCAATGAAGTCCTGAAAATTGCCATAACCATTTGTTCTTGCTTTTTACACTTAAATAATTAAGTTAAAGATCAGCGAAAAAAAATGGTTATGACAGTGTTATAAGGTTGAAACTGGTAAAAACTCGGTGAGCTGCTACAAAAAACCGGCGAAAAAAACAGACTGTGTTTTTATCTGATGATGTCGTTTACTGTAATGTCGAAGTCCAGAACTGAATTGGCAGGGATTCGGTCGTTGGCAATGTTTCTGTATCCATAGAATGAAGGTGCAATGATGCGTATGGTACCGCCTTTCTTGATCTTGGTAACAAATTGCCATGAAGGAATGACCTGGGATAGAGAAAATTGTTGCGAAACACCGGAATCAAAAACATTTCCGTTCAGCAGACGCCCTTTGTAATCGGCATTGATGGTTGAGTTGTTGGCAATGGTTACGTCACCCGCACCTGGGGCGATGATCTGGTAAAATATCCCGAATTCTTCATCTTTGATCACATCTTCCAGTTCTTTCTCATTGACAAAGTTCCTGATTAGAACGGTGTCGATTTTAAACTGGCCCACATGATCAAATTCAGGTGTGTCATTTTTCTTGCAGGCGGCAAAGCATCCGGCGATGCCAACCAATAGTAAAATATATTTTATCTTATTCATGATAAACAAATATATACTTTTTTTACTTTAGAGCATGATAGTAATAATACAATGTAGAGACCAGATTGGCCTTGTAGCAGATATTTCCAGGCTGATGGCAGACACAGGATTGAATATTGTATCCATGCGGGAACACGTAGACAACGCTGAGGCTATGTTTTTTATGAGGCTTGACGTCGATGGCCGCAGTGATGAGTTTTCTTTAACAACCGAATTGCTGAAAATCTTGCCGGAGGGTGCAGATGTTCATGTTAATCCGGTACCTGACAAAAGAATAGTGGTTATGGTGACAAAAGAATATCATTGTCTTGCAGATATTCTAATCCGCAATAATTTTGGTACGCTCGGTGCTTCTGTTGCTTGTGTGATTGGTAATCACAGCCTGCTTCAGAAAATCTGCGAACGCTTTGAGATCCCTTTTCACCTGGTTCCTTACGAAGACAGTGGACGGAATTCTGAAATGGAGATCATACAGCTGATTGGATCTTATGATCCTGATTACGTTGTGCTGGCAAAATTTATGCGTATACTGTCTCCTGATTTCGTAGCCCATTTTCCTAATAAAATCATTAATATCCATCATTCATTTTTGCCCGCTTTTGCAGGTGCTAATCCCTACAAACAGGCTTTTCAGAGGGGTGTCAAATTAATAGGGGCGACAGCACATTTCGTTACCGACGATTTGGATGAGGGACCGATCATTGCTCAGCAGATCATTCCTGTTAATCATTCCTTCACGGCAGTTGATATGGTTAAATCTGGTAAGGAGATTGAAACAGCGGTTTTAGCAAAAGCGTTGCGGCTGGTATTTAGTGACCGGGTTTTCGTGCAGGGAAATAAAACGGTCGTTTTTGAATAGTATAAAAAAGGCCTGCAGATCATAATCTGCAGGCCTTTTTTAGGTGTGTTGAATTTATCTGAATTTTCCTACGATCGCTCTGTTTGTGCTGATGGCTGCAATCGCTTCAGTGGTTAGTTTTTCAGACTTGTTACATATGAAATTATTCATGTCTGCTTTCGCGTTTCGCTTGGCCACAAAGGTATGTTCATCAGCAGAGCCACTTAGTTTCAACTGCGCCGAGTCGGTGATTACGGTATACAGGCTTCCTGTTTTTGCTTTGATACTTGCTGATGCGCTGTAGCTCATGAAGATTTGCAGGTATTTCAATTCCAAATTTCCTCTTGTTTCTACAGATGATATGCCTGAAATGTCAATTCTGTGCAGGTCTTTTACAGCAACGGTCACTGTAACGGGATAGGCTTCCGTTGAGTTGATCAGCAGGTTGTAGCCGTTTTTTCTGATGGTTGTGTTTGCAGGATTAAAGTCTTCTTCTATGCTGACGTTTTCTTTGGATTTTTGAACAAGAATCAGCTTGACGTTTCCGGATACATAGATCCTGTTGAATGTTACTGCCGAAGTTTCCTTTTCTGTTTTTTCGGATGTACCTGCGAATGTTGTCATTGCTGATGTTCCTAAAATAGCAGCAGTTAACAGGGTAGCGAATAAGGTTTGGGTTAGAGTTTTCATATCTTTTGTATTTTAATTTTCTTGATTTCTTTGTTAATAAGATGCCTTCAGCAAAAAAATGTTGCAGCGTGTATTGGCTTACTATACCAGTTTGAACTATCTCACGACGAACTAGCTAAAAAATTCGACGAACAGATGTTTTTGTTCATCAGGAAAATGGACTTTACCTGTTTGTGGTATTAAACTATTTCATTTTTGTATTGTTGAACTGGTAGAAAAGTATTTAAGATGCCCAGTTATCATGGCCTATGGATTTAGAAAAGTTATTGCAGAGTGATGTTTCGGTTTTTACCTACAATCTTACAATCGGCTTTATTGCTGTATGTGCGGGTTTGTTGCTTAGCTTTGTATTTAGGCAGGTTTTTGCAGTCTTATCCCGATTCTGGCTTACTTTTGTGATCAATTCTGTTTTGAAGAACCTCCGGGGACCTGTTAATTTCCTTCTGCCTTTATTGTGTGTAAATGTTTCATTTTCTTTTATGAGACTTCAAAAAAGCAACTATCTGATACTTGATAAAATTATAGAGGTATTGCTGGTCATTATCATTGCACTGGTACTGATCAGGATAATAAAGGTGATGGAAGATTATTTTTACTATAAATATGATCTCAATAAAATTGATAATCTTAAAGAACGCAAAATTAAGACGCAGCTTCAGTTTATCAGAAAGTTTACGATTTCGCTCATCATCGTCGTGACGGCTGCCATAGTTTTGCTCAGCTTTGAAAATATGCGAAAAATAGGGGCAGGGTTGCTTACCGGCGTTGGTATTGGGGGTATTATTATTGGTTTTGCCGCGCAAAAATCTCTTGGGAATCTGCTGGCTGGTTTTCAGATCGCATTTACCCAGCCCATCAGAATCGACGATGTGGTTATTGTGGAGGGAGAATGGGGAAGGATCGAGGAGATTACCCTTACTTACGTTGTGGTGAGTATATGGGATGAGCGGCGGTTGATTCTGCCGATCACCTATTTTGTTGAAAAACCGTTTCAGAATTGGACAAGGGTCTCTGCTCAGTTATTGGGTACGGTTTTTCTTTATCTGGATTACACGGTGCCCATTCCGCCACTCAGGGAAGAGTTTACGAAAATGCTTACTTCACATAAATTATGGGATAAAAGGGTAAATGTAGTTCAGGTGACAGACAATAAGGCGGAAACAATAGAAGTGCGGTTTTTAATGAGTGCAGGTTCTTCTTCTTCAGCCTTTGACCTTCGTTGTGATGTTAGAGAGCATATGATTGACTTTATTCGCGAACACTATCCTGAGTCTTTGCCTAAAACACGGATTGAATATAGAGTGCATGATTAGGTCACTATTTCCGGTACCTGTCGTACCTGCAGCTTCCTTAAATTTGCAATAGGCGGATGCTGTTGTTAATTAGATTTTCTCATTATCTTTCACCTATGAAAGTATTTTTTTTAATATCTGCCGCCGCCGTATTTTTTTTATGTGGTTCTCTGGTTGCCGAACAGGAAATCGATGGTCGGGTCTTTTTAAGAGATTCAACAGGGGCCATGCCGATACATCTGGCAGACCCCACCATATTTCTGGACGAAGGAAAGTATTACCTGTATGGAACGAGCAGTAACAAAGGATTTGAAGTCTATGAATCAACTGATCTTATAAATTGGACTGGTCCTTCAGGGACTGAAAATGGATTCGCACTTTTAAAAGGACAAGCTTTTGGCAACACAGGCTTCTGGGCTCCTCAGCTATTCAGGCACAACGATCTTTATTATATGGCATATACCGCCGACGAACAGATTGCTATAGCAACCAGCGTTAGTCCATTGGGCCCTTTTAAACAGAAAAAAATTACAGCGATATCAGGTGAGGAAAAACAAATTGATCCGTTCGTGTTCTTCGATGCTGATGGCAGAATCTTTTTATATCATGTCAAATTAAAGGATGGTAACCGAATCTATGTTTCAGAATTGAAACCAGATCTGTCAGATATTATTCCTGGTACATCAAGAGCATGTATATCCGGTAAAGAACCATGGGAAAATACAGAAAAGACAAGTTGGCCGGTAACTGAAGGGCCGACAGTGATCAGACATAAAGAGGTATACTATCTTATATATTCTGCAAATGATTTTAGAAATAAGGATTACGCAGTGGGATATGCGACATCTGCATCTCCATTAGGTCCCTGGAAAAAGAGTGCGCATAATCCTATCATTAGCAGGTTGAAACTTAACCAAAATGGAACGGGACATGGTGATCTTTTTCTGGACAAATACGGGAAATACAGGTATGTGATGCATACGCATTATTCTTCCAATCAGGTATCACCCAGGGCAACCGCTTTGATGGATATGCATTTCAAAGACGTGAATAACGGAAATGATGAATTAATTGCCGATGTATCGACTTTCAAATTTTTAATCCGGACTGTTGGAAAATAGTGATGTAAGTATTCGATATCCAATTGTGCTAAATCGTTATAAAACACTATACTAAAGGATTCATAAAGTTGATTATACAAGTGTAGTTTGAGTTGACTAGACAAGCAGAATTGTGAATCTGATTTTTTTTAAGAAAAAATCAATTTTATGTTTGCTTAAATGATTGATAGTTATATCTTTGCCATCGTTAACAATAGGGATGATTATAGAGGGGGTTAGAATTTATTCTACTCCCTTTATTTTTGAGAAGTAAAAACTCTTTTAAAAAAAAGAAAGGGTTGTTCCATCCGGACACTACCCTTTTCTAACCAAATATAAACCTGTATGAACGGTTTTTCTCTTTATATCAATCTTTGTACCAAACCAAGATTGCTTTTTTATGTCTTTGTTTAATCATTCTGATCTCTATTGATGATCAATTTGATATAACAAATGTAGTGATCTTTTCTTAGTGTACAAAATACACTAAGCTATATGACATTGAGATAACAATTCTCCCTATATTGTTGTTAAGACACATCAAATTCAGGATATTCTACTATTTTCGCATTCAATAAAATGGAGAATATGAATTGGGAAAAATTGTTATCGGCTAAACGCTGGGGAAATGAAAATCGATTTTCGGGTAACCAAAAGGAGGCCCGGTCTGAATTTCAACGTGATTTTGACCGCATTATTTTTTCATCTCCATTTAGAAGACTACAAAATAAAACCCAGGTATTTCCTCTTCCGGGAAGTGTATTTGTTCATAACAGACTTACGCACAGTCTTGAAGTTGCCAGTGTTGGCCGTTCATTGGGCACCATTTTTTATAATAGGATTAAAGATATTGATGCGACAATAGACGACACTTGCCCTTTACTTTGTGAAATTGGTAATATCGTTGCCTCAGCTTGTCTGGCACATGATCTAGGAAACCCGGCTTTCGGGCATTCGGGTGAGTCTGCCATTTCGTATTACTTCACGGATGGGGATGGCAAGGTATATAAGGATCAGGTAACCGACCATCAGTGGAATGACCTCATTAACTTTGAAGGAAATGCCAATGCCCTGAGAATCTTAACTCATCAGTTTGCAGGGAAGGGGACAGGAGGGTTTGCCTTAACTTACGCTACGCTTGCTGCAATAGCAAAATACCCGTGTGCGTCAACTGCTGGCCATAATAAGCAGCATATCTTTACAAAAAAATATGGATTTTTTCAATCTGAACAATCTGGATTTGAAAGGATAGCCGAAGAAATGGATCTTCTGAGATTTCAATCGGATCCGCTTGTTTTTAAAAGACATCCTCTGGTTTATCTCGTAGAGGCTGCAGATGATATTTGTTATAATATTATCGACCTTGAAGATGCACACAGATTGAAGATTCTTAGCTATTCGGAAGTTGAAGGGTTGTTGCTTCCTTTATGCAATGATACGAAAATGACGGCCAGACTTGCTGAAATAGAAGATGATGATGCTAAAATCACGTTGATGAGAGCCAAGTCCATCAGCACGCTGATTGGTTTATGTGCCAATGTATTTTACGATGAACAGGAGGCAATACTTAACGGTGATTTAAATAAGAGCCTTATGGATGCGATAGAAGAACCATTTTTATCTGTAATGAAAATGATAGAAACCATATCTGTTAAAAAAATTTATAATTATTCATCGGTAGTTCAGATAGAGGTTGCAGGTTATAAAGTGATGGGTGGCTTACTGGAAGAGTTTATTCCAGCATATCTCCAAAACAATTCAAAATATCATCGCAAACTGGTTGAACTGATCCCAAAACAGTTTTTGACAAAGGATACTGATACGTATTCGAAAATACAAACTGTATTGGATTTTGTATCCGGAATGACAGATATTTATGCAGTCGAATTGTTCAGAAAAATTAAGGGAATCTCTTTTCCTTCGATGAGTTAAATAAAAGCCAATTTGGTTTCTATTTCTTTTTCTATGTCTTCAAAAGCGCCAGGCGGAATTGTTCTTCCTCCGAAGTTCTCTATGCTCCATTGTCCTTCATTGCTTCTCCTAAGAACTATAGGATCGGGTTCACCCGTTACCAGCTCGATCTTAAAACGATGATCATTTTCTGATTCTGTTACGATGGCCTCCAAATCCAGACATCCGACTTTGAATTGTATAGGAAAGATTTTCATGATCGCTGTATATTAATTGATAACACCTTTTTTGCTCATATCTCCAAATATTTTTTTTGAAAACTCGGCAGCAAGAGATTGCGGGCTGGCAGGGTCTACAGATGTGGTCTGCGCAGAGTAGATTAATTTATCAGCGTCAAGGTCATATAGGTTTGCTTCGAGCATAAAGTTGTTGGATACTGTGTAGTATCCCGGCTCATAAATTCTGGTGTTCATAAATCTATAATACCCCCAGAATCTGTATGGACCCGGGTAAAATCCTGTCATGCCCGGCCTATATTTCTTTTCCTTGCTTTTATCCAGCAAAGCAATTGTAAATGCGCCATCATAACCTTTATTTTTCAATAGTTTAACAGTTTCCGCCTCATCAATACTTTCAAATGTTTTTGGGCCGTACTCTGCAAACGCAGATCCCGCGTTCATGCCTCTGGCTTTGAGTTGTTCAACCATAGTCTGCTCTACGTTTTCTCTGAGCATTCTATCTTTGCTGCCCATCAAACCTATCACCAATACTTTGTCAAATTTCACATCAGTGGTTTGAGGAGCTTTCCATGAAGATATTAGCCGGGTATTACTGCAGGCACTCAACAGTCCTGAGAGGAATAAAGTGGTTGCAAAACCAATGCTATATATGCTTTTCATGATCTTAGTTTAGTTTTAATACATAACAATTTAGTTTTTCTTTAGTTGTAATTATTTCTAATAGTCATGTCTTTGTCAATCATTTAAAACACCCCTCATCGTTGATTGTTAACTTATTGGTATGATAAAGTTAACACTGTAAAAGGAAGTTTTTATTATCTGATATGATTCACTGATTATGCCTTCAACTGTTGTAGAAAAATTCGAGTATGATCCTGAGCATAAAATCCTAACTATAGTATTTAAGTCGGGAAGGGTTTATCAGTACAAGGATGTACCCTATGATGCTTACATCTCTTTGCGGGCAGCAAGATCCAAAGGAAGATATCTGAATAAGAACATCAAAGGGGTTTATGAATACGAAAGCTCAGATCTTATTTGATAGATCTGAGCTTTATTTATTGTGTGTAACTAATTATTGGTTAGCTACGTGATCTCTGAGTGATTTAATTTCATCATGAGATCCTTTGAGGTCAAATTTTTGTTCTGATACCAAGGCTCTCAGATTAGCGGTAAGCGTATCTTCTTCGAGTGCCATCTGGTAAGCATTTTGAGCGGCATCTTCCCCAAATTCGCAATTATTCAGGACGGTTTCTCTGTCGTGACCAGTAAACACAGCTTTCACATCCATCCAGGCACGATAAATTTTCCCTGAAGTTGTGGTTCCTGTTTCTGCTTCTTCTCCAAAGACCTGTACTTCCTGTACCAGATTGGCTTTAAGTTTATGGCTCTGGCCGATCATTTCTACAAATAATGATTTTAGATCACTATCTTCTGGTTTAAGTTCACTGATTGCCTTCTCGTATCCTGCTACTCTGTCGTTGTTAATCTGAATCAAATCATTCAGAAT
>DATFQH010000033.1:0-4692 GCA_035264385.1 Pedobacter sp. | reverse complement strand
ATTTTTTACCGTACCCTTGTTGTGCATCTCTTTGTTCTTCGTCGCTTGTAAAAAAGATAAAAAGCCGGAAGAGAAAGAAACCCCTGATGTGAAAGCTGAAAAACCAAAATCATTTCTTCCCATGCAAGTTGGTAATTACTGGAAAAAAGACAAGTATAACAAAATTGAAATCACAGATTCGGTATATATCAAGGGAGAACTATATTATAGATTCGATCACCTGATAGATGGCGACGGTCTGGCTACAAGTTACTCCACAATAGACGACAAAAACCAGCTATGGGAATCATCACCGCAGCGGCCAGATATAAAAAGCCTTGTGGCCAGGTTCGATGATAAGGTCAATGATTCATTTTTCACCTTAAATGATAAAACAGTCTACGACTTCAGAGTCACCGTGACTAAAAAATCAGCTGACAGCATTACATTAATTAGCCAGATCATTTATCACCCGATTATGTCGGGAAGAATCATGTCAACGAATACCTTTATTAGGGGTATCGGTTATGGCGGCGAGTTTATCGGAATCAAGATAAACGGAAAAGTAATCAAGTAGTCGGCTCTTAATGCTTTATTCCCCGGATCCGCTGGGCAGCATCCCCGTACCTTCTGCGCTAAAAAGAATCATTTAGCGCAGAAGGTACGCAAGCAGCATTGGGAAAGCGCGGATTAGCCCTTCCTGCTTTCCGGATCAAATAAATAATGGTATTCCTCAGTCCGGCTTTCATTGGTGACAATCATCTGTACCTTTTCCGAAGCGAATGGCACCTCTGCCATGATGAACCAGATCATCATTACGAAATTATCATACTGTTCTTTTAGCGGTTTTCCATTCTTCATGATGATCACTACATCACCATCATTATTCATATGCGCATTCCATTCCATCAGGTTAGCATGCATAGAGGCTACGAGGCCCTCCTTAAAGCTCATCGTCTCTATCTTTAATTAACATCATATCTTTATTGTCCCTGCATTCTATTTTGACCTCATAAACGGAAAACTCTTGTATAAGGTTTTGCATCATGAGCACATAAAAGTTGTCTACCTGCGCTGGCGGCACAATTAGCTTGTAACAATACAGTTGCTGAAGCTTTTTAGGCTCCCTCACGTCGACAATGATGTTTTCTGGTTTGATGACCTCGCCAGCTCCCATGGCTAAGGCAAATAGCTGTGATAAGCTGTAATTGCGTACGATGATCGCCTTGCTCTTCAGAAAAGAATTCTTGCTGACCACATAGCCCGCCTTGAAACCAGACTTGAAACCGGTGATTCCATACTGGCAGCCTTTTAGTTCGATTGGAGAAAGTTGTTTTTGTTTTTGCTGGCCGTAGCAGAAATTAAGGCAAAGCGCGGCCATTACGAGGATAAATCTCATTTTCATACAGTTTGTTTTTATGATAATTGGTTAGTCTTAATAGGTACCCACCATACACCTACTACTCAGCTCTCCCTGGGCAGAACTGTGGCTAAAACGAGCCACACCCGACACTGCTTCGGAAAACGGGTACCTTTTTCCGAACATCTTACGGAAATGGCCCGTAAATGGTACGGAGCTGGTAGCGCTTAGGTGAGTAGTAGTTGTATGGTAGCTGTATCCCTGCTCAGTCTGGTGGGCAAAGAATTAAGGTGTAAAGAATGCTGATTTGTATTTCCATTTTATAGCTGCATAAGCCAATATCATAATGGAATCTGAAGAAGGGGGAATGTTTAACGTTTTCGAGTGATTTCTTATTTCATTACGAAACAGAAACTCTTGTATACGCAAAAAGCGTGAAACCCCACCTACCGTCTTAGAGGTCCTGAGAGACCTGACTACGAATAAGCAAGGCTCACGCTTTTTATAGCGCGAGCACTTGTCACTTACTCTCTCGTAGTCATATGAAGTTCTCAGGTTTCTAAGACGAGATTCTTAAGTGCTAAATGCTCCAAATATTTTGAAGATTTGGCAAAAATATAATATTAGTTGTTACATATCATCTTTGTTTGGTGTAAAGGTATATAAGAAATGGGCAGCAACTAAAAAATGGAGGCAAGTTTTTTTCTGTTCTTCGTAATTAACCAGTAAAAGCAGTCTAAGTACACTCTGTATGCATTCTGAATACCTTCGGGATGCGCTGTTATTATTCACTCATATACAAGAAAGTTTGCCGGTCAATGTACGGTGAAAGCCAGACCCCATCGAGACAGGGGATTAATTCAGTAAACTGTACAGCTCCCGGTGTCTAAACTGACCGATCAGACACACTGCCGTCAGTACAGGACCATACCAGAACCAGACCCCAACCAGCCTCCAACCATCTCCACTTGGACATATACTGGTCCGGGTATGGTTGGGCACTGGTGCTAACATGGAGGGGAACAAAGCGCATTCAGAGCACATTTATGTATCTTCGTGTCCTATGGAAAAGAAAAGACTCTCAGCAAACATCTTTAACGGCGCTTACATTTGCGCAGGGGTAGTTATCGCAATTTCATTGATAATTTATTCCAACCAGCATAAACAGGATGTTATCATTGCGGCAAGCCTGTTTTTACTTATTGCCCTGGCTTTGGCTTATTTCTTTTCGAAAGCGAAAACTGTGGAGTTTGATTCGGACTTTATGTACATCTCCAAAGGGCAAAATACTGAAAGCATAGCGCTGGGTTCGGTTATCGGGATTAAGGCGACCATGATGAAAATCAACAGGGAAGATATGTGGAAGATAAAGTACAAAGATGCATATGGCAAAGTAGACTCGGTTAGGCTGCTTCCAAGAAACAAAACATTTGAGGCGTTTAAAAGGGCCGTGATACATAAGAATCCTCATGTTGAGATGCGGAGCGAGGCAAAGAGTTTTGATTTTGATGTTAATGTTAATTCTTCACACCATTTTACATTAAAGCCATCGGCCATGCAGCAGAGAATTAATCAATGGAAACGTATGAATATTTTCGATAAGATTTTATTCATCAAAACATCATTAGGATATCTCTTTATCGCAATTTGCTTCATAGCATGGATATATCACCTAATCGTTTCATAAAAAACAGGAGTTACGAAAATAGCCCTTTAATTGCCATGTGGCACGTGCAATACCTCTATCCGAGATACCAACACGTTGCTTTACACTTCGTTGCTTCATTTTAGATAAGAAATCGCTAACTTCAAGATCTATAAAATTTAGCGGTCTAATATGAAAAACATCCATCTTAATATACGTACCCTCAGCCTCGCGCTGCTGTTACAGGTAATTTTTTATCTTCAGGCATATCCCCAGCATTTACCACATAGTATTCCCGAGAAAGAAGGCGTTGATTCCAAAGGCATCCTTGATTTCGTTAATGCGACCCGGACCAGCAAGACAGAGTTCCATAGCTTTATGCTTGTTCGTCATGGTAAAGTGGTTGCAGATGGCTGGTGGAACCCATATGGCCCGGAGCTTAGGCATACGCTATACTCCTGCAGCAAGAGCTTCACTGCAACTGCCATTGGATTTGCCATTAATGAACAGAAACTGGCGCTGGACAGCAAGGTGATCTCTTTCTTCCCTGATCAGGTACCGGCAACGATTAGCCCTAACCTGGCCCAGCTTACCGTAAGAGATGCCCTGATCATGGCCGACGGACAAGATCCGGAGCCGGGCTACGTATCTGCCGATACCAATTGGGTAAAAGGTTTTTTGGCGGCGCCTGTAGTCCATAAACCCGGCAGCGTGTTTTTATACAATTCCCTGGGTACCTATATGCTCTCTGCCATCATCCAGAAAGTAACCGGCCAGACCGTACTCCAATACCTTACTCCAAGATTGTTCAAACCGCTCGGCATAAAAAATATAGACTGGGAAACCGACCTGAAAGGCATCAGTACGGGTGGTTGGGGTTTACGTTTGAAAACGGAAGATATGGCCAAGTTTGCACAGCTGTTCCTGCAAAAAGGCAAATGGGAGGGCAAACAAATATTACCATTGGGATGGGCAGAGGAAGCCAGTACAGCAAAAATAATCCAGCATCCCGATATGCCGAAGGAAAAGCGGGATGCCAGTGACTGGGAACAAGGCTATGGTTACCAGATGTGGCGGAGCAAGAACAACGCCTACCGGGGAGACGGGGCTTTCGGTCAATACATGATCGTGATGCCTGATCAGGATGCGGTAATCGCGATCACTGCTGAAACTGCTGACATGCAGGAAGAAATTGATTTGGTATGGAAGTACTTATTACCGGCCATGCATCCCGATAAATTGCCGGAAAACAAACTCGCAGCCGCGCAATTGAAAAAAACTTTAAAGGAACTGGCCCTGCCCCCGCTTAGCAAACAAATGAATGGGATTGCGGCCGAGATCGATGGAAAGTCTTTTACACTCGCCAGTGATCAATCTAAAATCAGCAACATCTCTTTTAAATTTAGCGGTAATGGCAACTGCCAAATAAGCCTTAAGGGCGACACAGCGGATTATAGCCTGAGTTTCGGTGCGGGCAACTGGCTTTCAGGTTTAACCAACAAGCCCGGCCCTTCATTAACTGCCAGAGCAAAGGAGATACGCAACATGCTGGTTCCGGCAAAGGTGTTCGGCAGCTACTCCTGGATCGATGACCATCGCTTAGCATTGACCCTCAGGTATATTGAAAGTCCGCATACGGAAAAATTTATATGTGAATTTGCCGGAGACAGCATTACCGTTCGGCAGACCAATAGTGTTGAGAAGGGAA
>DATFQH010000032.1:0-3459 GCA_035264385.1 Pedobacter sp. | reverse complement strand
AATGCTCAATCGTTAGCATCAAAGTCCTGGATAGTAATGGAAAAGGACAAACTAGCTCTCTAATCGCAGCGATCGCATATATACAAGAAGTAAATAATTATGGAAGGAACTTAAAAATCCATGGAGTAAATTTGAGTCTGGGTTATCCTTTCGATCCTGAATGGTTCGCCTGCGGGCAAAGTCCGATATGTGTCGAAGTCAATCGGTTAGTTAAGTCTGGTGTGGTGGTGGTTGTGGCGGCGGGCAATACGGGTTATGGCTTTTCTGACACTAAGTTCAATGGTAGAATGGCTACTGGAATGCCCTTAAGCATAAATGATCCTGGCAATGCAGAATTTGCCATCACTGTCGGCGCAACGCACAGAGAAGCTCCGCACACGTACGGTGTGTCTTACTTTTCATCGAAAGGACCAACTGGGGATGGAAGGCGAAAGCCAGATATTATCGCGCCTGGTGAAAAAATAATATCCTGTGCTGCGGGAGAGAAGAAAACTAAATTTGGGAAAAATGCCGAATCTGCTGGTGAAGCCTATTACCTTGAAGAAAGTGGCACCAGCATGGCTGCACCACATGTCTCCGGTGCAATAGCAGCCTTTTTATCCATAAGAAGAGAATACATCGGACAACCTGAGAAATTGAAATCAATATTTTTGGAGACTGCCACCGACCTTAAACGCGACATATATTTTCAGGGCAGCGGCCTTGTAGATTTGATGCGCGCAATTCAATCTGTATAAAAACTATAATATGAACATACCACATTACGAAATTCATTTTAATAAGGATGCGAACGAAGTTGATAATAATCAAATTAGTACTTTCAAAAAAGCGCTTGAGAAAAATGATTTTACAGATCTAATTGTCCTCAGCCATGGTTGGAACAATAATATTGATGATGCCCGTGTATTATACACAGGTTTACTTGAATTGATCACCGCTGCTATAATGGCAAAACACGATGAGTCAAAGCGGTTTGCAAGTTTAAACATATTTTGGCCATCCAAAAAATTTACTGATGCTGAACTGATTCCAGGTGGTGCCGCAAGCGCGGATTATGATGAAGAAAAGTCACGTCTTGAAGCAGAATGGAAAAAGATGGAAGATTTATTTGATGATGAATCCAGCCGGGAGGCTTACGACAAAATCTTAAAAGGTATTCAAAGTGATAAAAGCGAGGATGAGCTTAGCCCTCAATTTAAAAAAATTCTTGATACACTAAGTTCTGGGGAAGAGAATGGCGAACTATTTAATAATTTATCTAATGACGATGTGAAAACTTTTCTTCAGGACGGTAGCCTTCCATATTTGGAAGCTGGTCTGGAAGCCGGTGGCGCTGCTTCAATTGATAATACTGGCGCAGTAAAAAGTGAAGATGGCTATGCACTTGGTTTTTTTTCCGGAATAAAACAAGGAATTGCAAACTTCATTAATTTAACTACTTATTACAAGATGAAGGCAAGGGCAGGCGAAATCGGGAGTAAAGGCCTTAATCCCTTACTCTCAGACATCAAAGAAACAAAGCCTGATATTAATATTCACTTGATCGGTCATAGTTTTGGAGCAAGGTTGGTTACTTTTTCACTTCAAGGAATTAAGGCTGTTGAAGTAAAGACTCTGGCACTTCTGCAGGCTGCATTTTCACATTACGCATTCGCAAGTCAATATGACGAGATAAACGACGGATTTTTCCGGGCGGTATTGCAAGAAAGTAAAGTAAAAGGGGCAGTCTTGATAACACACACAAGAGCAGATAAAGCTGTCGGACTCTCTTATGCGCTAGCCTCGAGACTTGCGGGGCAGGTAGCAGATGCTCTAGGTGATGAAACTTCACTTTACGGCGGTCTGGGAGGAAACGGCGCACAGAAAACACCGGAGGTGAATAATACAATAGATTTAAAAATAGCAGCTGATTCTAATCAATTTGAGGCCGGAAAGGCTTATAACTTATTAAGCAATAACATCATTAGAGGACATTCGGATATCGTAAAGCCAGAGATTGCGGTTGCGCTGGTGAATGCATTCTTTGTTTAACAGTACGTTTGAAACCAGTTTCGGTATTTCGGTGAAAACGGTCACTCGTTCAGCATTGCAAATGAAGGGGCTTTTTCTATGTATTCATCGTCTGTGAGTCGCCAGGATTTTCGGAACAGGCTGTTCACTTCTAATCTTAGCTTTACCCTCAAAATACTTTTTTCTCTTACCCGGGAATCCGTGTTTCTACGCGCAAAAAAAGTTAACAACACTCTGAAAATGAGTATAAATACAGGTAATATTCCGTATAATTTACATTCAAAAATTACTGAATTTCATACTTAGATATCGGCTGGCAAAATTATGGATTTATTATTTCGATTGATTATCGTAAAAGCGCTTTTTTATATCCTTAATCGGTTTCCATCCGATTAAGGATAGGGATAAAAGGAAAAAATTCGCATAAGGAGCCGGTAATGCAGATATAACTAACCTAATACAGAAAAGAAAATAACTTTCTATGCAGACAATTTTACATCAAGGACAACTTATTGAAAGGGTCATTCGCAGGAATGGCTATTCGATCACGGAGATTGCGAACTATACGCGTGTAAATCGAAGATCCGTTTATAACTGGTTTAATCAGCGATATGTCAAGCCTTCCAATATCCTAATGGTAGGCAAAGCAATTGGTTATGATTTTTCACAAGACTTTCCAGAATTATCGGAATGGCTGTCGGATCAAATAAAGAAAACTTTGAAAAGACTGGATACTCCCGAACAACTAGAGATGAACCCTGCAGAAGCAGCGATTGCTGAGGAATGGAAGTCCAAGTACATTGCGCTATTGGAACGCCACAACGAAGTGCTAACCCTTCTGTCGGAAATGACTGCGGTCGCTGAGTCAGCTTAGTGCGGGTGTGCTTGTTGTCACTACCTCAAACATCAGATAGCTTAAAAACTATATCCGTTGGATCTTGAGGTTTTTGAGCTCGAATGAAAATACCGTTACACCGAAGGTGTGCAGTATCTTGCCCGGAGTTTTAAACGTTTCTGGCTGCTCTGATATCGCTTTGGACAATCACACTATTTGCAAAAAATTAATGAGTCCTCCGTGGTATTGAAGCTCAAGCGGTTACTCAAGTCATCTATAAAACAGTTCGAGCTTTGTCTCGAGGCAACAAAAACTAAGGGATGCCAAAAATGGGGACATTTGATCTGTTACTGCCCTGGTTCATGAAGTTCAAGCTGCTAGTCTTTGGACACTCAACGAAGCACTGTACTGATTAAATTTCTATAAAAATAGGCTGTATGCAGAAATTATCCATAAATTACCAAACAAAGCATGCTCTTCCTGATAAAATTTTTGGCGGGCTCAAGTAAATACAGATAATGAAACCATCACTGTTTGATGTTAAATCTTTGCTTAAAAATTCCTTTTACATAAAGGAACTTAAATCAAGACATCTAAATGATCAGTTCCATTTT
>DATFQH010000031.1:0-4816 GCA_035264385.1 Pedobacter sp. | reverse complement strand
GCGCTCCCTTTTCTGGTGAGCGAAACTGCTTCTCAGTATACCAATTATTCACTGCGGCAGCAACAGGCTAAGGTGCTGGACAGCGTGAAAAAGAACGGCATCGGCCATTATTTACAAGGCGACGATAGTTTTGGAAGTTATACGTTGTTGAAGGAAGAGTTTATTGCTTTTTTGCCGGTCGGGAAAGCGCTGTTGAAGGATACCATTAAAGATTCGCAGCGCCTGCTTGAAGGTGATATACTCAATTACCGGGTCTTGAGCCATACATTTAAAGCAGATGGAAAGATCTATCTTCTGGAGATTGGCAAGGCCACCAAGAGTATTGGGCAATACAATAAACCACTGCAGCGTTTCGCCCTCTACGTTTTAATTGGTCTGGTGGCCTTATCTACTTTATTCGATCTGACGTTTATCAGGCTCCTGATCCGTCCCCTGGAGTTGATCATCAAAACAAAACTGATTAACCGGGTCTTCCCTTTTAAGAACGAATATACGCCTGTAAAGACCAGCACGACGGATTTTAAGTACCTGGACGAGTCTTTGACGGTTTTGATGAGACAGGTTAACGAGGCGTTTCATAAGGAAAGAGAATTTACTTCTAATGCTTCTCATGAGCTGATGACCCCCATTAGTATTTTGCAGAACAAGATGGAGAATCTGCTCGGTGATGAGCAGTTGAGTGATGCTGCGGCATTGTCGATCGTAGAGATGATGAAAACGGTGAATCGGCTGAAGAAAATTACAAGCTCCCTGCTGCTTATTTCGAGAGTTGAAAACGAGCAGTACATCAGAAAGGAACAGGTAGATTTGTTACCGCTCTTTGAAGAGATTATTGAGGAGATCGGGCATCGCCTGGAAGAGAAGAACTTAAGTATTTTTCTGGAGCTGGAAAGGGGTGTGCTTGTGCGGGATGCCAATAAAGATCTTTTGTATCAGTTGTTTTTTAACCTGGTGCACAACGCGATAAAGTTTAACCGCGAAGCGGGCAGTATCTTTATAACGGGCACCGACCTTGATCATGGCCGATATGAACTGTCGATCCGCGATACGGGTATTGGAATTCCTGACAGCGATTTGCCAATGGTATTTAACCGTTTCATGAAAACAAATCTTGATGCGCAGGTAGGGTATGGCCTGGGTTTGGCTATCGTTAAAAGTATTGCTTCCTACCATAGGGTAGACTTTCGCGTTGAATCAAAGCTGGCGCAGGGCACTACGTTTAAACTGGTATTTGATGTTATAAAGCAGGGTTAGCCGCATAATCTGCCCAAAGCTGATCTACCGTTTTTCCGGTATTGGCTGGCCAGAAGGTTGCGGTTGTATAAGCTGCGCTGCGCATACTTTTATCGAGCTTTACAACGATGCCCGCTTGCCCATGCGTTTCGAGCCAGTGCAGAAAACGTGCGGTAACCCGATAGGCATCTCTATAAGACTGATCGGGAGAGAAATCTGGCAGTGACCATTGAGCGCCGGCATTGTCTACTCCAAATTTAAACCTGACGTAATCTGCAATTCCTTCCGTTACCCATCCTGAATCTTCTACACCGGGGTAAGCTTGTACCACATGCATCAGTTCGTGGGTAGCCACATCGATGTCTTTTGGATTGCTTTGAAACCAGTCGGGATCGTAGCGGATGACCGCGCCACCAAATGCGGCAGCTACGCCTTCATATCCGGGTTCTATAACAAAGACAACTTTCTTGGTTGCGTCTGGATTGTAGGCATCGGCCATTTTCTGGTAGTTGACCTTAAATACATTGATCAGGCCGGCTTTGACAGCGGGGTTGAGGTTTTGGGTTTTATTGACAAAGGTCAGTGTGTTTGCTCCTGAGGTTACGAATTCCACCGTATTGACCGGGCTATCGCGGTGCTGACTGGCTGGCATCTGGAACAGGCGCCATTCAGTCAGTTGGAAAAGGTCGCTGCCGCGGTTGCCTCTGACCTTCAGTCTGTAATATTTGTAAGCTTTAGGATTCTTGAAGTAATATCTTTTGAGCTGTTTTCTCTCCGGAAAAAATTCGTAGTACATGGTGCTCAGGTCTATCCATTCTGTTCCGTCGGCAGAGCCGCTGATGGTCCAGTTTTCCGGGTCACGATCGTCTGCGTCATCGCCGGAGGTTAGGGAATAGGAGGCAATGAGCTTTGCTTCAGGAAACTCCATCTGCATATAGAACGAGCTGGAATAGGAATAGGTTAAAAATTTTGTAGAGAGATCGTTGTCTACCAGTTTTAAAGACCCTTCTCTGGATGTTTTGCCATCGCGGTTTTCTGAACTCACAGATAAAGTACCCATAGCTGTAATGTCCATTTCCTGGATCGGCTTTGGTTCTTCCTGATCAGGTTGCTCTGTTTCCTCGGGGGCTGGGCCCTGGTCACTTTTTCCGCAGCTTAAAAGGGTAAGCACCGAGATGGATGCAATGGCAGTGATGGAACGGATGGCGTTAATGTATTTCATATCGGTAGGGTGCCCGGGGCTGAATAGTCTTGAATTTTTGTCTGAAGTCTTTGTGCAAGATAAGGATTTCCTGCTTTTAATTCATCGCAGATCAATTGGGCTTCTCTGGCGTAAAATTCGATCTTGTCTTTATCCCAGTAATAGGGAATGGTGCTGAGGTTGCAGATCCTGTCGGCCATTTTAACCGCCCAGATTTCTTTGGGCTGCTGTTTGATTCTTTGGAGGCTGTCTGTCATTTTCTCTGCCCTGCCTTCTATTTCAGTATTTTTTGTCAATGCAAGCACGCCATCGGCTACTTCCTTACCAAACAGTTCCTCAGTTGCATGGTAGCTGAAATCTGTATCTTCGATGGTGTCGTGCAGTAAGGCACATTTTATCGCCAGATCGCCGTTCATATTTTCTGTATGGGCAATGGCGGCCAAAATCTCGAACGCAACGCCACCTATATGGTTGATGTATTCGATTTGTTGGTTTTCGACGGCACCACCATATTTTTGGCCGTTGTGTAATTTGGATACCAGGTCCCAGATCTGCTGAATTTCATCGATATTTATGTTTTTGTTGATCTGCATACGTTCATCTAACTGCTACAAAACTCTGAAATAAAAACAGCATTTGCCACATATCGATCAGGTTTGGTGTTTACCGATCAAAAAATATTCCGCTCAATACGGCATTGTCGCCGCGAACCATGTTGAACCTGAATTTCACCGATTTGTTGTAGGAATAGGTCAGGTAAGTGCCCCCGCTGCAGTTGTCTACGATCTTTACCGGTGCGATGAGTTTTGATGTTGCTGCATCGAACATTTCAACGGCAATTTTTCGTCGCTTGTGGTCCCAGTCGAGGAAGTAGAGCGATACCTTGTAATCTTGTGTGCCTTTAATATCGATAGTGGAAGTAAAGGTATAGCCGACCTGGTCTTCATCCATGGCGTAGAGGCATGCGGCAGTTCTTGGGAAGCTGTTGTTTGGATCTGGAGCCAGTGCCCTGCGGTCGTTGCTGTTTGAGTTCCATACGGTGTTGCGGGGCTGGTTGTTCCCTTTAATCTTATAATAACTGATTCCGGAGACGTAAGCAGGAAGGGACTGTTTGTCTTTGCCCTCGCCATTGTAGTTGCAAAGCGCATAGCCATCTTTTCCGTAGACTTTTCCCCAGTTGCCACTGGTTGTAGAGTCTGTGCCGATGAACCTGGCTGCATAAACTTCTGCCTGCTCAATATATTTCGGGGTATTGCCTTTATAGCTGGTTGTGATCTGGTAGTTACCCGGCAAAACACCGGTCAGGTAGATGAACTGTGCGTCTTCATTTGCCCCGCCTATGCCGGGAACGGAATGGTAGCCGCCGTTCCAGACCAGTACGCCGTTTACCTTAATGCTGCTGATGTTTTTTTCGGCTTTTGGAATACCGATGCGGCCTATGGTTCCCGCTGGCGTTGTTACCGTGGATTTTCCGGTTGCCACATTAAAGCTCGCACTGATGTCGCCTTTGGGTGCAGGTGTTTTACCGGAAACATAGGTGAGGGTACGGCCGGGGTGGGGAAGGATGTCAAATGTCGCGAAGCCAGCTGATGTAGGTTTTATGCCGAGCACTTCTTCGCTGAGCCATTTGGTAACACCGGCGCCCCAGGGGTGGCACAGACTTGTAAAGCCACATTGGTTGTTGGGTACGGGACCGTTCTTTTCTACAACGGCGTTCCATGACGGGCGGTAATCCTCAAAAAAAGTGCTGCCACCGTATTTGATCTGCCCGCCCCAAAGGTCGCGAATGGAGCTCAGTGCATCGTCGTATTTGTTCATTAAAGCAAATGCCTGAATGACAAAGTATTGGTTGAATGGGGAATAGGAGATGCGGTTGACCTTGTCTGTAAAGCTTTTCCTGTAAATGGCTGCTTGTTCGCTGGTATTGAGCAGGCGGGTACCAACGGCATCTGCACCTGCGTGAAGGCCAAAGTCCTGGTGCCAGTTCTTGTCCTTCTTCAGCAGGGTTATTTTCTCTGTGGCATATTGATGGTATTTATCCTGAAGGTCTTTCCGGCCGCAGGCTGCCATCACTTCCGAAAATTCCTTCCAGCTGCGGATGGATAGCATTTTGTAGGCATTCTGCGGTTCAGGTAAGTTAGGGTGTTCAAAGCCGGAGCCCAGACGTTCATCCCACCCGTAGAATTCCAGGTTGGGGTTGCTGCCGTATACCTTGTAGGCATCGTCTAGCTTGGCGCAGGCATTGTCAATATAGGTTCTCAGGGTTGCGGTGTCGCCGGTATATTTATAATAATCTATCAGGCTCAATACCCAATAGAGTGCATAGCTTCTGATGCCATTGCTTTGGGTAGAAGTGTAGCCAATGTTCTGCTTTACAAAATC
>DATFQH010000030.1:0-11169 GCA_035264385.1 Pedobacter sp. | reverse complement strand
AGGGACGCCATGTACATGAACACAGTGACGACGATGGGCACAATCATGGCGCAGAAGAACCGCAGGGCTGGTTAAGCCACTGGCCATTGCTCACAGCGCTGCTGATTGTTGTGGTGATGATGGTGTTGGAGTATGGGTTTGACATCAGGCCCGGTAACCTGCTGCAGCTGTGTATTTACATTCCCGCTTATTTACTTGCAGGATACAATGTATTGGAGCTTGCCTTTAGAAAGGCCATGAGGTTTGATTTCTTCAATGAGTTTTTCTTAATGAGTGTGGCTACGATTGGTGCTTTTGCCATTGGTTCTTACAGCGAGGGTGTGGCAGTGATGGTCTTTTATTCGATAGGTGAATGGTTTCAGGATGCGGCTGTGAGCAATGCGAAAAGGAGTATAAAGGCTTTGCTCGACATCAGACCGGATAGTGTAGATATTTTAAGGGACGGTAAGGTTGTGCGCATAAACCCATCGGAGGTACAGATAGATGATGTGATCCAGGTGAAGCCGGGTGAGAAGGTGGCACTGGACGGGGAACTGATCTCGGACAACGCTACATTTAATACTGCCGCGCTAACGGGAGAAAGCAGGCCGGATAATAGAGCCAAGGGTGAGGTTGTCCTTGCGGGGATGATCAATCTGAACCAACTTGCAGAAATCAGGGTGAAGGCTTTATTTAAAGACAGTAAACTAAGCCGCATACTGGAAATGGTGCAGGATGCTACCGCCAGAAAGTCGCAGACGCAGTTGTTCATTTCCAGGTTTGCCAAAGTGTACACCCCGATCGTTTTCCTGCTTGCGGTATTGGTTGTCGGTTTGCCTTACTTATTCGTAGCCGATTATGTATTTGAAGACTGGCTGTACAGGGCTTTAGTCTTTTTAGTGATCAGTTGCCCTTGCGCCCTGGTCGTGTCGATTCCGCTGGGTTATTTCGGAGGAATAGGGCTGGCATCGAGAAACGGAATCTTGTTTAAAGGTTCTAACTTTCTGGATGTGATGACCAAAGTGGATACGGTGGTCATGGACAAAACAGGTACGCTTACTAAGGGTGTATTTGATGTTCAGAAAGTTGTTGCACATGATTTTGACGAGCAGGATTTGCTGAGGCTGGCTGCCGTTTTGGAAAGTAAATCGACCCACCCGATTGCATTGGCTATAGTACGCTATGCCGGGGATCTGAAGCCTGCGGCTGTTGCTGAAGTGGAAGAAATACCGGGCCATGGCCTGAAGGGAATGGTGGATGGGCGAATGGTGCTGGCGGGAAATGCCAAACTACTGGATAAGTTTAACATCGGCCACGAGCCAATGCCTGATGATGATGCGGATACCCTGGTTGTACTTGCTGTTGACAACCGGTATGCCGGATACATCAGCATTGCTGATGAGATTAAAGACGATGCCAAACAGGCGATAGCGGAGCTGCATGCCCTGAATATCCAGACGGTAATGCTGAGCGGCGACAGGCAAAATGTTGTTGATAAAGTTGCGCGGCTATTGGGAATAGATAAGGCCTTCGGTGGTCTCCTTCCCGAGGATAAGGTTGCGCAGGTAGAGGCACTAAAGAAGGCGGGGAGGTACCTGGCTTTCGCAGGCGATGGTGTAAATGATGCTCCTGTGGTGGCATTAGCTGATGCGGGGATCGGAATGGGTGGCCTTGGTAGTGATGTAACCATTGAGACGGCTGATGTTGTGATCCAAAATGATCAGCCTTCAAAGATTGTTACCGCCATTAGGATTGGTAAGACTACCAGGAATGTGGTATGGCAGAACATCATTCTGGCCATGACGATCAAGGTTGTCGTGCTGGTGCTGGGTGCCGGTGGCGTGGCTACACTCTGGGAAGCTGTGATTGCTGATGTGGGTGTGGCACTGCTTGCCATTCTGAATGCGGTGCGGATCCAAAAGATGAGATTGTAGGCTCTTGTTTTGTTTTTCCAAATATTGCGGGCTGGGAAAATAAAATTCACACAAAGGTTTGATATGTTCTTTAAAGGGCCTTTTTGGCTTCTTCGGATTACCGGTGTTAAAAAATTTTGGCTTGATCCTTAGGTTTTTACGGGAAACTTTTAGTAAGTTACATTAACACTGAAGCCGAATATAGTAATGTCCTTATGAAGTTTTTCCGCAACAAGAAGCTAATTGTTTTGCTTGTCCTGTTCTTAATTGCCGCTTTGTGCTGGCGATTGATGCCATATGATAAAACGGTTGATTTCAATACAGAAGTTAAACCGATTATCAATAAAAAATGCATCTCCTGCCATGGCGGGGTTAAAAAGCAGGCCGGATTTAGTTTGCTCTTTCATGAAGAAGCTCTTGCTGCGACTAAAAGTGGCAGGCCTGCTATTATTCCGGGCGATCCGGAGGGTAGTGAGCTGATCAAACGCCTGGAAACCACCGATCCTGAAGAGCGGATGCCTTATAAGCATGATGCTCTGAGCAGTGAGGAGATAGATATTTTTAAACGCTGGATAAAACAGGGTGCCAAATGGGGAGATCACTGGGCTTACCTGCCGGTGAAAAAGGTGCCCCAGCCGGATGCTGATGATGATTGGGTGCGGAATGATGTGGATCGTTTTATCTATCAGAAATTGGAGGAGCACGATCTGAAACCTTCTGCGGAGGCCGACAGGCCCACATTGCTGAGGAGGCTGAGCCTTGATCTGATCGGCACGCTGCCTCCGGAACGTCTGGCTAAGCAATATCTTTCCAATCCTGATGCCGATAAGGCTTATGTGCAATTGGCGGATTCGCTGCTTGCTTCTCCCCTATATGGCGAGAAATGGGCGTCTATGTGGCTGGACATTGCCAGGTATGCGGATACCAGGGGTTATGAAGCCGATGCGGGCAGAAATATCTGGCAGTACCGCGACTGGGTAATCAAAGCCTTCAATTCGGATAAGCCTTACGATAAGTTCATTACTGAACAGATTGCCGGTGATCTATTGCCGGGTGCAACGGATGACCAGTACATTGCTACTGCTTTTCACCGGAATACCATGACCAATGATGAGGGTGGTACAAACAACGAAGAATTTAGGGTTGCTGCGGTGCTGGACAGGGTGAATACCACCTGGGAAGGGCTGTTGAGTACCACCTTTGCTTGTGTGCAATGTCACAGCCATCCTTATGATCCTTTTAAGCATGATGAGTTTTACAAGTTCATGGCTTATTTTAACAATACGATGGATGAGGATGTACCAACCGAGTATCCGTTGCTGAGGCAATATGATGAGCCTTTGACCCGGAAGCTCGATTCATTGACGGGATGGTTAAAGCAGGAAGTGTCAGCTGAAAAAGCAAAGGAGATTCGTCTTTTCTTAAAAACCGGCGAGCCGATCATCAATTCTACTACTGTGGATAGTATGGTCAATGCGGTGATTTCCAATAAAAATATTGCCTTAAACTTCAAGAACAATGCAGTTGCCAGATTTGCTGCAGTTGACCTTAACCAGGTGGACCAGATGATCTTCAGGTTTTATTCTGATCAGCCGGGAGGTACCATGCAGTTGCGGATGGATAGTCCTAAGGGGCCGCTGATCACCAGCTGGAAGGTGAAGGAATTAGGGGGATACCAGAATACCCCTATAGATTTTAAGCCGCAAAGCGGTGTGCATGATGTTTACCTGTGTTACGAGAATTCGATCTCGACCAATAAAGACCAGGTGCTGGTCTATTTCGACTGGTTTCATTTTGGCCGGCAGTTTCCCGGATCGGGGAAGCCTGGCTATCAGGAAAATAAAGATCGCTTTTGGGCGCTGCTGAATGCGAATCCGCAGTCTTTGCCGGTAATGGTAGAGAATCCGGCGAACCGTTCGCGAAAAACCTTTGTGTTCAACCGGGGCGCATGGATCACTCCGGGAAAGCAGGTGCAGGCCGGGATTCCCAAAACGCTGATGTATGCGATGCCTGCTGCTGCGCCCGGTAACAGGCTGGGGCTGTCGATGTGGCTTACAGATCGTAAAAATCCGTTGTTGTCCAGAACCATCACCAACAGGCTCTGGGAGCAACTTTTCGGTGCCGGTATTGTCGAGACGCTGGAAGATATGGGCACTCAGGGAATGAACCCTACCCATAAGGAGTTGCTGGATCATTTGTCCTGGCAACTGATGAACGATCATCAGTGGAGTTTGAAGAAGCTGATCAGGGAGATGGTGATGAGTGCGACCTACAGACAGGATTCTAAAGTTTCTGAGGACTTGAAAAAGAATGATCTGTTCAATAAATTTTATGCCCGTGGCTCGAGGATCAGACTCAGTGCGGAACAGTTGCGCGATCAGCATCTTGCGATCTGCGGTATGCTGAGCCCTAAGATGTATGGTTCGGGTGTGATGCCATGGCAGCCTGACGGCATTTGGAACTCTCCATATAATGGTGCCCGCTGGAGCAATGCGCAGGGCGAGGATCAGTACCGGAGGGCAATATATACGTATTGGAAAAGGACGGCCCCTTATCCCTCTATGATTGCTTTTGATGGTGCGCAGCGAGTGGCCTGCAGCGCCAGGCGGATCCGTACCAATACTCCTTTGCAGGCATTGGTAACGCTTAACGACGAGGTTTACATGGATATGGCGAGGCATTTTGCCAATCGCATGCAGAAGGTCGGCGGCAAGTTGGCTTCAGCTCAGATTGCTAAGGGATATGAGCTGATCATGTATAAGCCGATTTCTAATGCCAAGCTGACCATTTTGAATAACCTCTATACAGCTGCACTAAAAGATTATAAGGCTAATCCTAAGAAAATAGGCGAGCTATTGCCCGGAAATACGGAGGGAAGGCCGGAGATGGCTGCGATGGTAGTGGTGGCGAATGCTTTGCTGAACCTGGATGAGGTAGTAACTAAAAACTGATTAACATGACCAGAGACGAATTGAATGCACATCGTTTAGTGAAGGAAGCCAATGAGACACAGCTAAGGTCTACTACCAGGCGACATTTTTTGAAGGAGAGTGCCATGGGCCTTGGTGCGCTGGCTATGGGAACGTTATTGGGGGGCTGTAACTTCGGGGCGGGTGCCAATAATCCGATACTTTATGATCCCGCGCATCCGCTTTTGCCAAAGTCGCCGCCTTTTTTAGGAAAGGCAAAAAGTGTCATCTATCTGCACATGGCTGGTGCTCCATCTCAGCTTGAGCTGTTCGACTACAAGCCCGAGCTGATGAAAATGGATGGTCAGGATTGTCCGCAGTCTTTGCTGGCGGGTAAGAAGTTCGCTTTCATTACGGGTGTGCCCAAAATGTTGGGACCGCAGGCAAGTTTTGCGCAGTATGGTGACAGCAGGGCCTGGATCAGCGAGAATTTACCGCATTTCTCTGGTATGGCAGATGAGGTGAGCTTTTTGAAAGCAGTATCTACCGACCAGTTTAACCATGCGCCCGCGCAGCTGCTGATCCATACAGGTAGCGCCCGCCTCGGGAGACCAAGCATGGGTAGCTGGGCAACCTACGGGCTGGGTACCGAAAATCAAAATCTGCCTGGTTTTGTGGTACTTACCAGTGGCGGCAGCTTCCCTGATGCGGGAAAGAGCATCTGGGGTAGCGGCTTTCTGCCTTCGGTTTATCAGGGGGTACAGTGCAGGAGTGAAGGTGATCCGGTATTGTTCATTAAAGATCCGAATGGCATGAGCCGGGATCTTCGCAAGGCTTCCATCGATGCAATCAATGCGGCTAATGAACAGGAGTACGCTGCTTACAATGATCCTGAGATTTTATCTCGCGTGGCACAGTATGAGATGGCCTACCGCATGCAGATTTCTGCACCGGAGGTGATGAACATCAATGATGAGCCGCAGTATATCCACGAGATGTATGGTACTGAACCCGGAAAGGCGTGTTTTGCCAATAATGTTTTGCTTGCGCGCAAGCTGGTAGAGAAGGGCGTGCGTTATGTTCAGTTGTTCGATTGGGGCTGGGACGCACATGGCGACGGACCCGCCAATTCGTTGAACATCGGCCTGAAGGACAAGTGCAAGAGTATCGACAGGCCTGTAACTGCATTGCTACTGGATCTTAAACAAAGAGGTTTACTAGATGAAACACTGGTTGTTTGGGGTGGCGAGTTTGGCCGCACACCCATGATGGAAAACAGAAATGGTGTGCAGAATCCATACAATGGCCGGGATCATCATACCGATGCGTTTACCATATGGATGGCCGGTGGCGGCATCAAAAAAGGTCATACCTACGGCGAAACTGATGAGATTGGTTACAGTCCCGTGAGTGGTAAGGTCGATGCCTTCGATATACAGGCTACTATTTTGAACCAGCTTGGTTTTAATCATGAGCAGTTTACCTATCCTTTTCAGGGGCGCCCGTTCAGATTGACCGATGTGGCGGGCAAGGTGATCCATGATGTTATAGCTTAATCCTTAAGAAGATTTGATGACGCTATTATCTATATCCATATTTGCAGGCAGGCTGCATCCGGTACTTGTACATTTACCAATAGGTATACTGGTGCTTGGCTGTCTTTTTCAGCTGATGACGATCAGCAAAAGGTTCGATTTCCTGAAGCCAGTGATAGCCATAATCTACCTGTTTGGTGCCCTGGCTGCCGTGGTCTCATGTATTACCGGTTATGTTTTGTCGCAGGGCGGAGATTACCTGGGAAATACCGTTATGGTCCATCAATGGCTGGGAATAAGCCTGGCCATACTGACCATTGGAATGTACCTGATTTGCAGGAGACCTGTTAAGCCTGTTTTATTGCACCTCATGGCAGGCGGGTTATTGATCTTGCTGAGCCTGACAGGTCACTATGGAGGCACGCTGACCCATGGTGCAGACTATCTGACCGCTGGTCTGGAAGGAGATGGTCAGGTTACACAGGCGGTGCCTCCTGTTGGCAATGTACAGGAAGCTGTTGCCTATGCGCATATGATTGAGCCATTGCTCAAGAACCGGTGTTACAGCTGTCATGGGGCCGATAAACAAAAGGGCAAGTTGCGGCTGGACACCAGAGATTTTATATTAAAGGGTGGGGAGGACGGTAAGGCAATCGTCCCGGGCAGTGCTGAGGAGAGTGAACTGATTAAAAGATTGCTCCTGCCTGAATCTGATGAAAACCATATGCCACCAAAGGAAAAACCGCAATTGACAAAGGAAGAGATTGAATTGCTGAGCTGGTGGGTGCTGCAGGGTGCAGATTTCAGTAAAAAGGTAAAGGAGCTGAAACAACCAGATCATATAAGCAATGTGTTGCTGGGCTTTCAGAAGGGCGTTGCGGAAAAAGGTAAGCCTTCTGCGGAGCTTCCAATCGCTGAGGTGAGCAAGGCAGATGCAGCGGTAATCGCCAGCTTAAAAGCGACCGGGATAGTGGTGATCCCTGTAACCAGTAAAAGTAATTATCTGTCGGCCAGTTTTGTAACAGCAAAAGCGACGCCAGAGGCTTTAAGTATGCTCAAGGGCTTGAAAAAGCAACTGATCTGGCTTAATCTGAGCAATACCGGCTTTAATGATGAAGGGATTAAAACGATTTCAACCTTTACCGGCCTGATAAAGCTTAACCTCAGCAATACTGGAGTTACAGACAAGGGAATGGATATGATTCGAGAACTGAAGCACCTGCAATATATCAACCTGGTCGGTACTCAAATTACCGCTACCGGAGTATCACAGCTAAAAATGTTAAAGGGCTTACATAACATTTACTTATATCGTTCGGCAGTAAATAAAAAAGATACTGCTCGTTTAAAAAAGATGTTCAGTAATGCTAATGTGGACTTTGGTGGCTATATTGTCCCGCAATAGATTCATCAATTCATCAGATGCGGTTAAAGACATGTATAAATATCAGTTATTTATTACCAGGTCTCCTGCTAATGGTGTCCGGTGCCTTTGCTCAGTTGAAGGATGAGGTGATTCGTTTCAGTGAAGGACTGCCTTCTGACTTTGTTAAAGAGCTGGTTTTAAATGATGAAGGGTATCTGATATTGGCCACCAGGCGTGGTTTGTCTCAATACGACGGATATCGTTTCTTAGCGCATTCCTCCGCATCTGTTAACATTACCAGTCTCGCCATTAAAGACGATGTTATGTATTACCACGACGTTTATGTGGGCTTATGCAAAACAAGGAGTTTTTATGAGCTGCCCAAAGTAATTGCGCCAAACATGTACCATGACGCCGACCCCAATAACGATCATTTCGATAATATCTTTATAGATTCTGGCGGCAGGGTATGGTGTAGCGATTTCAACAATATCAAATACTTTTTTACAAACGGGGGAAGAAAAAAAACATTTCTCATCAGGGAGAAAGTAGATCATGAAAATTCGTTCGTAAGTTTTCTTGAACCGGAAAAGGGTAAGGTATTCGTTTTTACTGAAAAGGGTTTATTTACATGGAATGCTGAAACCGACAAACTGAGCGAACATCCTGGTTTTAAACTAAACGAAGTCCTGTCGTCCGCTAAACTCTTCAATCGGGACGAGGTACTGCTGGGAACTCAGTCGGGTGACGTTATGAAATATCGAATCAGCACCGGAAGATTAGAAAAGTTGTTTTCCCTTCCTGATAAAAAGGCGGTAAAGGGCTTTGAGAATATGACATTCAGTACCAAGCAGTACCTAATGCCGTATTCCAGTGAAAATATGTATTCAATGGATGACGGTGGTCGTTTGGTCCACATTTACCATACGAATAGCCAGCTGATCAATAAAGTTGTCGGCGATGCAAAAACGAATGTGATCTGGCTAGCCACCAACAAGGGACTGATTAAGTTATTCAATCCATATGCTTTCGTACATCATGTAATGATTCCTGTTGAATACAGAAAATCGGGGCATATGATCAGCGATATTGTGGAGCAAAATGATGGCAGTATTTACTGCATCAACAAGAGCAACCTGATCTGGGTATATCATCCAATGAACGGCTGGCGAAAGTTCGCCATTCCCGATAAAGCCGTTCAGGCCGGAAGTTTATATCTGGCAGGTAACACGCTGCTGATCTGCACCAACAAAGGCTTATATACCATCAAAGATAACAGGATTGAAAAACTCGCACTGGGAAGAGAAATGAACAATGCTGCAATAAAAAAATGCATAGTTGATTTGAAGAATAACCTCTGGATTCTTCCGCCCGGCAAACGCGTAAAGGTATTTTCCTGGCCGGATTTGAAACCCGCTAATGATGTAGATGTGAACGATGCGGGATTCTGGCAGGACAATGTTTGGAACGATATTTTTTGTAATACAGATGGTAAGGTCTGGATTGCCGGATGGACGCCGAAGGGATTTGGAATTGCGATTCACGACAGCTCAAAGCGTATTTTTACCGATGTAAGCAAACTAAAGGCAAATGCCAATCAGTCTTTATTTGCAGGTGATTACTATAACAGGATCAGCAAAGCGAAGGGTAGCGATGTTTTGATCTCCGCCTACGGCGGATGGAACCTGCTTAATGCAAATGGCGGCATAAAGCAGTTACTAAATACCAAAAAATATGAGGTTGCCAATGACAGGGTAGAGGGAATAGCAGAAGACAACAATGGAAAAATATGGTTTGCAACAGAAGAAGGCCTAAATGTTTATAGCCGAAATGCCGATAAGGTGATAAGAATTTCACAAATCGATGGCTTATCTTCTGACGATCTGATCTACGGATTCAGAAAATTAAGGAACGGCAATTTAGCCATAGGTATTGAAAACGGCTTTTCTGTTATTGATATCAATATGATGCTTCGGTCTCAGCTGGTTAATAAGCTGGAGCTTTGTGCGATCAAAATTAACGGCCGGATTATAAACAGCAATAACAGGGATATCAAACTTCTAAAAGACGAAACAGAACTTGAACTACTTTTCTCATCGCTGACTTATATGGATAAAAGGAAGGTTGTTTACAGGTACAAGTTTTTGGAAGACAACAAATGGAATTACCTTGGCAATAAATCGGAACTGTCTTTAAGACACCTGGCACCGGGGACTTACCATATAGTCATTCAGGCTGGTGATAATCTGGATAACTGGCAGCCTAAAGCACTCAGAGTTAAGGTGTATCTGCCTGCTCCATTTTATAAGACCCAATGGTTTTTACTGCTGGTTTTCTTGAGTGTCGTAGCTGTGATTATTTATATCTACCGGCAATTGCTGCGTCAGCATAAAATAGAAGAGCAATATAAGAGAAAATTGAAGGAAGCAGAGATGCAAGCCTTGCGTTCCCAAATGAATCCGCACTTCATGTTCAATACTTTAAACTCCATTAACAGTTTTATTATAGAACATAAAACCGACGAAGCAAGCGAATACCTGACCACCTTTTCAAGGTTAATGCGGGACATACTGGACAATTCCAAGCATACCGGAATCCCATTAAAAAAGGAACTGCAGACGCTTAAATTATACCTTAATCTGGAAGCGGCAAGGCTGGAAAATTCGTTTGATTATCGCATCACGGTAAGCAAAATAGTAGCAGAGGAAGGTTTCAGGGTACCTCCATTAATATTGCAGCCATTCGCAGAGAATGCAATATGGCATGGATTAAGAAATAAGGAGGGTAAAGGGCTTCTTGAAGTCATTATTGATATGGATAATGAGCATGTGCTGCATATCATCATCAGAGATAATGGCATCGGTAGAAAAGCCGCCGCTTCATTTATGATGAGCCAGTTTAAGCACAAGTCCCATGGGGTAGATATTACCTCAAGCCGTCTGAAGCTGCTAAGCAGTGAAAGCAGTATTATAATGGAAGATCTGTATAACGGTATAGGAAAACCAGCCGGAACAGCAGTACATATTTATTTGACCGTGGAACAGTAATCTGATTATTAAGATAACCGTTCATGTACTCAAACGCACAATACATCAGTTATTTTGTCATTTTACTAAATATAAATTATATTAAATGATTTGATTTCTACTAAATATGAATTACATTTAAATGATTTGATACCATAATTGTACATCTAAATTCCTCCCTATGAGTTTAATCAAAGCAATTATCGTCGACGATGAAAAGCACGGTATTGTAACACTTCAATATTTAATAAACGAGTTTTGTCCACAGGTCGAAGTAATCGCTACCTGTCAGAAAAGTACTGATGCCAAAAGTATTATAGAAGACAATCAGCCTGATATCGTTTTTATGGATATTGAAATGCCTGTGTTAAGTGGGTTTGATGTCCTGAACCAGTTTGACGGCTTGAATTTTCAAACCATCTTTACCACAGCCTACGACCA
>DATFQH010000029.1:0-6110 GCA_035264385.1 Pedobacter sp. | reverse complement strand
TGTTGCATCTGCCAACTGCAAAGATCAGGTAGGTACCGATGGCTATACCCTCTGGGGAGGCTACTGGAACCAAGCCTATTATCCAAGCAGGATCAACTCCTATATGCCAGCGCAAAATGAAAAGAATCAACTGCCGGTGCCTGTCTTCAGAATGTTGGGCAGCGACCCCATTCGCCAATACGACCACGGCCTGGGTTCCGATCGCCAGGGTGTAATTACGCTGGAGCCGGTCTATCCTGCTGCCGGAGGTGATGAGGCCTGGGTAAAATGGTTTTTTAAACAACTGGTAGAGGGCGAGGCCATGGAATTTGGTTATGCGCAAGCCGGTCAGGAAAACTCGTTCACCTGGAATGGCATGTCTAAAGGCTTCGAAATACAGATGCCCCTCATCGCCAGTTTAAGAGATCAAAAGAAGATTCGGGTAGAGACCTTGCTCGAATCCGGCAAGTGGTTCCGCAAGCGTTACAAGATTACTCCGGCAACCTCTGTAACGGTCAATGAAGACCTGGACAACAGCGACCGTAAAACGGTTTGGTTCAACAGCCGCTTTTACCGGACAAATTTACTCTGGGAAAATGGCAAACTAAACATCCGCGACATCCATTTATTTGATGAAACCTTTCCATCGGTTTATACAGAAAACAAAGCCACATCCAACGAGTGTTCATTTTTTACACTCCCCTTTGTAGACGGCTACATTTGGAGTAAACCCAACGAAATTGCCGGACTAAGGTTCAAAACCTTAATAGATGGAACAGAAGTATCGATTGAAGGCGGGAACCCCACAATAAAAAGCTTGTCCCCGGGCAAACTCCGCGTCACCTGGCCCTTAACGAACATTAACGGAAGCATGATCATTGACATGGACGAAAAGCAAATGAATATTCGTCTGGAGGGCTATGCTTCAGCAGAATGGTTTCTGGATCTCACTACCGCCAAACAAGCTATTTTGCCCTTCCTAAATGTAGAAGCGAACAAGATCAGCTGCAGTTTTGAAAATAAGGAATATGGGGTAACTGCGCTTGCCGGTTCATTTGAAAAACCAGAGGGAACCGTGTTCAGATTAGTGCCCTCTGGCCAGCAAATATCATTGAATCTGGCGGAGCGAAAATGATCCGAAAACCAAAAAAAATGATCAGTATAGCTGCCGGGAATGACCAAAAATTCCGCGTTTTAGGCTGGATGACAGAAATACGACATTTTAATGACAATATCGAATACATTCCTTATAGGACGATCCCATAGGATAATACCTTATACTCAATAACTTAACATCACCTTTTTTGAAACTTTTTTCAGTTGCATCAAAACTAGGAAGAATTATCCGTGTTTTATATCTTTAGTCATTCAACGACCTCGCAAATGAATATAGAAGAAAATTTTATCTTTTTACTTATTTTTGTGTTGGTTCTGGTTTTCTATATGTTGTAAAATCAGGACTAATGCAACCTACCCAAATAAGTACTTGTAGCCGCAGCTTTTCTATCGTCTGAAATGAAAGAGATATAAATTTCCATGCGCTGGCTCATTTGTGCTGCAGACAACTGAAGCAAATCTGAGCATACTGTTCGCTGGGCGCCCGCAATCACATACTCGGCCTGTTGCTGGTCTGGAAAATAAACCACCATCATCACCTGATCACTGTAATAAGACCAATCCATACCAGTGGGACACAACCAATTGAAACGTAACCCTTCATCTTCCAATACCACTTCCGCCCCTAAGGCTTCCTTCAGATTACCATTGGCAACCAGCACCCTTGCGTAGTCTATAACTGGAACCTCTCCCTCATATAAAAGTGCAGAACGCACATTGGCTCCAACCGCCAGATTAAACCCGCTTCTCCCCTTAGCATAATCGTCCGGAGACACCGGAAACGCGTACGCAACAAATTCCGTCAGATGCTTCATAAAGTCCATTACAGTTTTAAAACCCGCCCATGTTCGCAATCGCCCGGGGCCCGGTGTTTTAGACGAGTGTATACGCGCTCTAACCATTTGCTTGCCGTTTTTAGTGTAATAGATCATATTACCCAATCTGCCCGACAAGAGGCCATTAATTAATCTAGCCATAATAATAAAAAATTAAATAGATCATAAATTCAAATACACACTGTTGCTTACATCTTTATTCGTCGCCGAAGCAACCGTAACGTAGCAATGCAGTTCACCAGCCGTAAAGTCCTGATGCAGCTGCATCGTGTAAGAAAGATCCGAACGTTTTGCCAGGAGCATCGCATTTGTTATTGCATGCAGACCCGAATCGTATACAGAAAAACAAACGAAATCGGTTTCCCTGTTGATTCTGTTCTGCACATCGGAAAGCCAGCTAAACTTCAGCGTTTGCGAATCCGGCAGGTAGCTTGCAGTCAATGCGTTCAGCACCTGAAGTTTCCCCCTCGACAAAACCAGCTTATCATAATCAATCCGGAACCCCGGGGGATTTTCGCTGATCGCAGCCCGATAATTGGCAGTAAAGGCGGCATCCAACCGAGCCTCAGCCATACCAGCCCTGAAACCAATCTGAATCAGGGAATTGAAATTCAGCAGGCAGGCACGTAAGACTTTAAACTTTGTCCGCTGAATACCCTGAAGCTCCGTTGCCGGCAGTTCCGATTTGTGCGGCAATGCAGAAACGACATTTTTCTTACCTATCCTCCTACCAACCAAGGGGCCTGTTTTATTCACAAAGCCGCCCAACACACCATTATATAATATACCCATAACAAAACGTTCTTCTCTCAACTACTAAAACCAGGCTGCATAACTGGCAATACTTCTTTTGTGCCGCAGCCGTCTATAAACGCCATCACCTTCCCTGCTTCCGGCCACATTGGTATTGCCCTCAATCACATACACAAAATCTCCCTGTAGACGTTCCACAATTCCGCAATGCGCTATCCTGCCCAGCGACGGGAAATAAATTCCCATCACCAAACCCGGAGCAGCCCCTTTCACTAATCTTCCGGAGGGAAAGAGCGCGGGGCTCCACGCTGTTTTCGGTTGGGCCAAACCGGCCTCCTGATGACAGAAGGAAACGAAGGCTGCGCACCATGCAACTTTATGGAGACCCACATACGCGCAATACTGATCAATTCTTTCGCTACTATTCTCCAAACGTTCGCGAACACCGATTTCTTTTTGAGCTGCGCCGACGATAGCGGCTGCTCCGGCCTTTCTGGCAATTCCGGCGATTCCTTCACCGGTTCCTGCAATACCTGCTCTCTCATTTCCCTTCCCTCCTATAATATTGCTACCAAACAGCCCACACCTGCCAGCAAAAGCAAAGCATAAACACCATAATAAAACACAAATCTTTGCCATAAAACCAGTTCATTAAAACGTGAAACCATACTGCCGCAATCCGGCAGTCCCAATACCAGTAAAAACTTACTAAACAGCCACCAGCACAAGCCGACCAAGCCCATCAGGCAGATCAAACTCAGCAACACCAGCAGCACTACATTCGGATCCACTATTCCAACCGTTAAATCCATATTCACAATCAATCCCTGAAGCAGCGGCCATATCAGCAGCAAAATCATAAAGACAATGGCAGGCTTACCCGCCTCCGCACTCCCCGTCCGGGAAGCATTAAATAACATACTTTTCATTTTAGTCTCCTTTCTTTTTTTAATAACACTAATCTTTTTAAGTTCCAAAACAAAGTTGGTGTCTCAGAGGCCGCATAGCGTCCTTTGCTCCGCAGGAGCCTAAGGAATGCAGCGACCGAAGAGATCACCTACTTTGTCCTCTTGTGAGGATGATCCCCCAGTCGGTGTTGCCCACATTTTTTGGCGTCAAAACAAAGTCGGTGTCTCAGAGGCCGCATAGCGTCCTTTGCTCCGCAGGAGCCTAAGGAATGCAGCGACCGAAGAGATCACCTACTTTGTCCCCTTGTGAGGATGATCCCCAGTCGGTTTTGCGCACATTTTTTGGCGTCAAAACAAAGTCGGTGTCTCAGAGGCCGCATAGCGTCCTTTGCTCCGCAGGAGCCTAAGGAATGCAGCGACCGAAGAGATCACCTACTTTGTACACTACGTCAAAAACTACTGCACAACAACCGACCCCTGAAACTTGCTGTCACTGTTCAGTTTCCCATCGGCACTCACAAAGAACACCCATGGATAAACAGTATCACCACTCCACATGGAAGGAACAGACATGTCAAAGCTCAAAGCCGAACGCGGCGCAGCGCCAACAGCAACCGTGAACTCTGCCTTAACCGGATTGTAGACCACCACTGTGGCCAGATCGGTAGGCGCACCCAGGCCATTTGCCACATAAGCCGTCCAGCTGAAATCAAGCTGAGCATCCTCAGTAGTGGCCATTGCCAGATTGTAACCGTTGCTCAACCGGCCCTTGGCCAGCAGCACCTCGTCATAATCGATCACATAGGCCGGACCAACCCCACTGATCGCATTCTGATAGTTGTACGCAAAAGCTGCGTTGAAACCAGACTGCTTTTCCTCACGGGCATTTTGAAAGCCCACCCGTACAACCGGGCTTACCCAGCTCAGCCATGTAACCAATAGTTTGAATTTGGCCCTTGCATTTAACTGACCCACGCTAGGCGCTTTCTCAGAAGGATGCGGTATTGCAGAAATTACATTCTGTCCATTTAGCCATTTGCCCACCAGGGCCCCTGTTTTTTTACGGAAGCCGCCGAACGCTCCCCAAAGTTGAATTCCCATACATTTAATTTTTAAAGGGATTATACATTTTGTTAATTACACCAATGCGCTTCAGACCGGCCTTGCATCCCCGGGAAAAGAAGACCTGATCTTTCGTCAAATGGTAATGTCAAAATTGCGGGAACGCCATGCGAAAAACGAAGCCATTTGGCGCTAAATAACCAGCCATTTGGCGATTATGAATTAGCCATTTGGCTATTTTCTGGCTTTATTGGTATTTAAACGTACTTGCTTACTTCTGGTAAGTGTTCGCTGGCCAATTCCCAAATAGGCGCAGAGGTCGTCATCACTCAACAATCTTACTACATTCGGAGACGATTTCAGAAAGCATTCATAGCGCTCGGAAGGATCACTGAGCAACAGATTTACATGTGCCCGTTGCCGCAGTTCAATCCGGCTTCTGATCCTGTCGGTATGGATTTTAGATTCAGCAAATTTGAGGTAGAGTTTGTTCATTTCAGAACGGGAAATGCTCAGTATATCACAATCGGAAAGTGCCGTTACATAATACAGCTGGTTGCTGGCAGAATCATAAAATTCAGCAGGAAGCATCATAAAAATGTTCTCCGTAAAAAAATCATAGATGTGTTGTTCCCCACGGTCGTTATAACGAAACAACTTAAGCAGGCCATTGCAAATGAAACAAAGTTCATCTGCATCCTTCCCTGGCATGGCCATGGGCATATGTTTCTTTATTGACTTGAAAGCATAAACTTCCTGTTCCCTGATCAGGGTTGCATAGTCAGCACTGACGGGACACAGCAGCGAAAGCGCGGCGATGAGTTTGCGTTTAGGCATCAGAGAGGGATTGATTAAACCCGGATTTCTTTACGCAAAACCTGGTTTAGAGAGAATATTAAGTTAGATCAGGCCACATGACCTGTTCACTTAAAATTAACTTAGTATTAACCGATCCACAATTGAGAATTCTTAACTTTTTCTGATTTTTCTGATTCGGCTTAACTCTTCGGGTGCCATACCCAAATAACTGGCAATATGCTGCTGCTCTACGAAGTCTGTGACGTTTGAACCAAAGTAATCAAGGAATTTCTCATACCCCTCGGCGCATTTCACTTTGCACATCTCCATTTTCAAATGCCAGTCCTGCTCTCCTGCAGCGACAATTTTTAAAGCCAGATCTTTCACTTCGGGCATGAACGCACTCAATTCCTGAAATGATTTGTGATTGAAGCTGATGAAAGTACTGCCCTTTTGGATTTCTGCATAATAACCAAGAGGAACCTGGTTCATAAAACTGTTCACGGCCAGAGAAATCTTTCCTGGCAAAGAAATATCCAGGGTTTTCTGAACGAAGTTCTCGCAGTCTTCTTCGGGCTTTACCATCTCATAGTACCTTATATAACCACTAACCGGCCAAAAGGCAAGATCTGCGATATCTTTCGGACCAAAGACTGTT
>DATFQH010000028.1:0-4727 GCA_035264385.1 Pedobacter sp. | reverse complement strand
CATCGGTAGTCTGCGTTAACTGTCCGCCCGGTTCCATCCCGGTATACATAACTGGTTTAAGATCTGCACGCGCAGCATAAATAGCCGCAGTATATCCTGCCGGTCCTGAACCTATAATTAAACATTGAACATGTTCTGTTTCCTGTGACATAAACTTTTTATATTATAGTACAAATTTACGCTTTCTACCTGTACCGAACAAACTGCTTCCCGCAAGAAATGCAACAATGTGATAAATGGATTATAATTGATCAGGTTTGAATCACACCAACGTTAAACTGCTTTTTCAGCGGTGACTGATTGGCTGCCCGGATCCCGGTAGAAATCACCTTACGGGTCTCCAGAGGATCAATTACACCATCCACCCACAGCCTCGCGGCAGCATAATAAGGAGTGGTCTGGCTGTCGTACCTGCCGGTAATTTCCTGCAGCAGTTCCGCCTCCTTCTCCGGGTCCAGCGGTTCCCCCTTAGCCTTCATCGAAGCCTGCTGGATCTGGAGCAGCACCTTAGCGGCCTGCGCACCACCCATAACCGCAATTTTGGCACTGGGCCAGGCATAGATCAGCCTCGGATCGTAAGCCTTGCCGCACATCGCATAATTACCTGCCCCATAAGAATTACCGATTACGATGGTAAATTTAGGAACAACAGAATTGGCAACCGCATTGACCATTTTTGCGCCATCCTTAATAATACCACCCTGTTCAGACCTGCTGCCAACCATAAATCCGGTCACATCCTGCAGAAACACCAGTGGTATTTTCTTTTGATTGCAGTTCATGATAAAACGGGTTGCCTTGTCCGCACTGTCAGAATAGATCACGCCGCCAAACTGCATCTCCCCTTTCTTAGATTTCACCACCTTTCGCTGATTGGCCACAATACCAACCGCCCAACCATCGATTCTGCCCAGGCCACAAATGATACTCTGACCATACAGCTGCTTATATTCTTCAAATTCCGAGCCGTCTACCAGACGGTGAATGATCTCGAGCATATCAAAGGGCTTTTCCCTGCTTTCAGGAAGCAGGCCGTAGATCTCTTCAGGGTCAAGTTTCGGCACAGCAGGTTTAATCCGGTCAAACCCGGCAATTTCCGGAGCACCAAGCATGCTCATGATGTTTCTGATGCTGTCCAGGCAAGCCTGATCATTCGGATGTTTATAATCTGTAACCCCTGAAATTTCACAATGTGTAGTTGCCCCGCCCAGTTCCTCATTGCCAATATCTTCTCCAATAGCAGATTTTACAAGATAAGAACCCGCAAGAAATACAGAACCTGTTCCATCAACGATCATCGCCTCATCACTCATGATCGGCAGGTAAGCCCCACCGGCAACACAGGAACCCATAATTGCAGCGATCTGAACGATTCCATCAGATGACATTAGCGCATTGTTTCTGAACATTCTGCCAAAATGCTCTTTATCAGGAAATATTTCATCCTGCATGGGCAGATACACGCCGGCACTATCCACCAGGTAAATTACGGGAAGCCTGTTTTCCATGGCGATCTCCTGAGCCCTAAGGTTCTTCTTTGCAGTCATGGGAAACCATGCGCCTGCCTTCACGGTCGCATCATTGGCCACAATCATACATTGTCTACCCGATACATACCCTATTCCGCAGACAACACCCGCAGCAGGACAGCCCCCCTCAGCGGCATACATCCCATCAGCAGCAAACGCGCCGATCTCCAGAAACTCACTCTCCTTATCGATCAGATAGGCCACGCGCTCACGCGCCAGCATCTTGCCCTTTTCCTTTTGTTTGGCAGCATTCTTCTCGCCCCCGCCTTTATAGATCTCCTTAAGTCTGGTCTTCAGCCCGTAAACCGATTGTTTATTAAAGTCTTCGTTTTTATTGAATTCTATATCCATCGCTACCAAGTTAATTCTAATTTCTGTTGTGGCAAAAGTCCGTATCGGGCTTTGGTACAGAAAGCCCCTGAATAACAAATCGTCATCCTGAAATAAATCAGAATGACGATCAAAGTAAAATTATAATTTTTCTGAAAAACTATTTAGTATACTTTTTGAAGATTGAAGTCGCCGTATGCCCGCCAAAACCAAATGTATTGTTCAGCACATAATTTACCGGCCTGCTTACAGACTTCCCTAAAATAATATTCAAACCTTCAGGAATTGCAGGATCAAGTTCCTTCGTATTGATCGTTCCCGGAATAATGTCATTAACACAGGAAAGGATACTGATTACACTTTCTATAGCACCCGCGCCGCCCAATAAGTGTCCGGTCATAGATTTCGTGGCACTAATGGCAACCGGCAGATCTCCGAAGATCTTTTTGATTCCGTTCAGTTCACCGATATCACCCAGACCTGTAGAGGTCGCGTGGGCATTGATATAATCAATCTTATCCGGCGTAATACCAGCATCGGTCAGCGCTTTAGAGATACCAAGGGAAGCACCCAAACCATCCGGAGGAGTTCCCGTCAGGTGATAAGCATCAGCAGCCATGCCGCCGCCAACCATTTCCGCATAGATATGTGCACCACGTGCAATCGCATGATCGTAATCTTCAAGAATCAGTGCACCGGCACCTTCACCGATTACAAAACCGTCTCTTTCTACATCAAACGGGCGTGAAGCCGTTTGCGGATCATCGTTTCTCTTCGACAACGCATGAGCAGAATTGAACCCGCCAACAGACGACTCTGTAATTGCAGCCTCTGACCCTCCGGCTACCATAATGGTCGCCTTACCCAGACGAATGGTATCAAAAGCACTGATAATTGCAGTATTCGAAGAAGCACAGGCAGATACCGTGGCATAATTGGGCCCGTGCAGCTTATGCCTGATGGAAATCACACCGGCAGCAATATCTACGATCATTTTTGGGATAAAATAAGGGCTGAACCTTGGAGTACCGTCACCCAAATGATATTCTTTCAACTGCTGTTCGAAGGTACTGATCCCCCCGTTGCCCGATGCCCAGATCACACCAACTTCATAGCGTTCCTCAGCAGGCATTGCTTCAAAATCCAGTCCCGAATCTTTAATGGCCTGATCACTCGCAGCAATGGCATATTGTGTATACAGGTCATACTTCTTTATTTCTTTTTTGTCGACATAGGCCTCAGCATCAAAGTCTTTAACTTCGGCGGCAAAATTAGTCTTGAATTTTGAAGTGTCGAATTTCGTGATAGCCGATACACCGCTTTTTCCGGCAACTATGTTTTCCCAAAATTCTTTTACTGTATTACCCAAAGGGGTTACAGCACCTAAACCTGTCACTACTACTCTTTTCATATATTATTTTATTATGTCTTCCTTAATAATTTTGTCGATCCTGTCCAAAGCCAGGAACAAATGCTTTTCCTCTCCCGTAATCTTGCCCAGCATAATTCCGCCCTCGACAAGCGTAATGATAATATAAGCATAATCCTGAGAGATGATGCGCTGCCTGAATTCTCCGCAATCCTGTCCCTCTCTGATGATCCTGTCCAGCTTGGCACCCCATTTTTTGATACTTTCCCGTACTTTTTCCCTCAAAAAAGGCAGGTTATCGTCTGCCTCAACAGAAGCATTCAATATCGGACAGCCCCCACCATCAAACTCGGCCCGCCAGTTGTCCCGGTAAAAATTTACCGCCGCAACAAGCTTTTCTGTAGCGGAGCCCATAATATTGATCGCCTTATCCAGTTTATCGCTCAGCATTCCGCTGTTGTACTCATAAACAGCAATGGCCACCTCGTCCTTATTGGCAAAATTGCCATAGATACTTCCCTTAGTCAGACCCGTTACCGTTGTGATGTCAGACAAAGACGTACCCGAATAGCCCTTGGTATTGAATAATACTGCGGTCTTTTCTATAATAAATTGCCTCGTACGGTCTCCTTTGTTCATCATACACCAATTGACAGGTCAAAATTATACCTTTCGGTATTATTTACCAAATATTAATGATTTAATATTACTATTAATTTTTGATTGTTGACTCCCTGATGATCAGTTGGGGTTTAATATTTATGATCTTTGGAACAGACACCTCAGCCTCAGATTTGGCCTCCTTGAAATAAAGTTTGGCAATGGCATTACCCATTTCGACACTGTGCTGATCAATGGTCGTAATCGAGGGGCTGGTGATTTCTGTAAAGGCTTCGTTGGAATATCCGCAGATGCCCAGCTGACCAGGTACCCTAAAACCCATCTTAGTAGCCACTTCAAGCACCCCTAAAGCCGAGAAATCTGAAGTAGATGCAAATATCGCATCCGGAGGATTCGGCAGGCTCAGTAATTCGCGAGTTGCTCCGGCACTTAGCTCCTGTGTCCATGCATTCTCACGAACCAATTCATGATCGACTTCAAAACCATGCATGGCAAGCGCCTCGAGATATCCCTCCTTCCGCTGCCGGAAAATATTAAGATTCTGTGGTCCTTCAAGTAATGCAATCCGCTTGTAACCCTGCTCAATCAAGTGCGTAATCGCCTCTATGGAAGACTGTTTGTTATCATTCAATACCTTCAGCGTATCCACATCATCTGCTACCCTGTCAAACTGGATCAGCTGTATGCCATGTTTCTGAATATCACGGATGTGCTGATCGTCCTTGAAATCAGCGGTTACAGAAATCACAATACAGTTCACCTGTTGTGTGATCAGCGTTTGTACACACTCTACCTCCCGCTCATAGGATTCATTAGACTGGCAGATCACCAGGTTATATCCATTTTCATAGGTGATCTCTTCCAGCCCCGCGATCACA
>DATFQH010000027.1:0-13666 GCA_035264385.1 Pedobacter sp. | reverse complement strand
CCCCCAGGATGCGCTTTGGATCATGCCGTATCAACGCCGTCTCCATACCTTCTCCACTTCGATGTTTAGCCGCCTGAAGGTGGCGTCGGGCAGGAGTTGTGGCGCCGTTGGTACCCAGAGGTCCAAAGCGCATTCCGAATGCATACAGCGTGCACTCAGAGTGCTTCTACAGGTGAATTGTGAAGACCAGAAAAAAACTTGCCTCCATTTTTTAGTTGCTCCCCATTTCTTGTATAGCTTTATGCCTCCAAGCACTGACGATGTTGAAGGGTAACGCTTGCCACAGGCAAGGATAGATGAATCCTTTTAACCATCTGGTAGCCGTCCAGGTTCATTTCATCACATATTTTCGAGGTTTTATCACTTTTATTCAAAGCACTTTATCAAGGGGCTTACTTTAGTCTTTTAAAGGCCATAGGTATGCTAAAAAGCAGGCGGGCATTATTAAATCCGGCTTAACAAGGCTTTTGGTAAATGCATCCCTAACAGTTGTGCAACATCGCACCGCCGAACAGCGTCATATTACAAGCTTAACAGTTAAAAACCAACAGTAAACTAAATATGAAAAGAACAAGACTTACTTTTTTTGTTGCCATGCTTCTGTCCCTTATTAATACTCCTGCTTTTTCCAGGACAGTCGTGCCCAAATTCAGGGAAAGCAAAATCGTTTTGAACGATATTCATTTTTCGGTCGACCCCAGGATTGAACTGTTTCACACCATGGAAGTGCTGGCAGGAATTCCATTAACTAATTTTATAGACCTGGATTACAAGCAGAAGATGGAAAGAACATTTGCGCCTTTTAGGGGGCATGCGCTATTTGGTTATTTGGCACGAAACCCTTTATACGGCAGACTCTTTAATTCCATTGATGGCCCGATCTGGTTCATGTTGCACATGACCCCTGAACTGGAATGGCGCAAAGATATTGACGTCCCTGAAATGAAGAACGGCGCGCTGGATTCATTACGACTCTTAATGAAGGATTTTTCAGCAAAGGCAAACTATTCAGCCTTCTTTAACAGCAACTCGGACCTTTACCAGATTTCCCTGGCCACACTTGCTTACAATCTACCAGATTTTGATGAGAAAAACCGCCTGATGGATTACTGCGGAGCAAAAAACAAAAAGCAGGTTCAGTTTAATGTGATCCTGAACTTTTTGGGCTGGGGAAACTTTGGCCCCAGGATTTTTAAAAAAGATGGTGCCGAGCTGTATGCAGTGATTGCACCGGAAAAAACCGCGATCCGGGTGCCAACCTTTGATGTACGCGGCCTCTACAAATTGCTCTGGCATGAATTCGCCCATTCCTTTGCTAATTTGGCAGTGGATAAGGTGCAGGACCAGTTTGAGCCGATGAGCCATTTACTGGAACCGATCAGGGAATCTATGAAGGCTCAGGCTTATCATTCCTGGCCTGTGGTGGTAAAGGAACATCTTACTGAAGCTATTGCCTGCCGGATGGCAGCGCTGAAGTTTGGCGAGGATGCCGCGGACATGAACTATTTCAGGTATCAAAAAGGAATGAGATGGATTTACCTGACTCCGTTAATCAATGCGTTGAAGTATTATGAAGCCAATCGCGCCACATACCCAACACTGGACAGTTTTATGCCGAAGATCGTTGAAGCACTGAAAGCGGTTCAACAGAGTAACATTGACCGGTGGATGGCTGAGACAGAAGAGATCCGAAAGCCTGATCTCACTGCTATTCCTCAGATTGGTGATATTTACGATAAGAAAAATATCCTTTTTATCTATGCTACAGGCGAGAAAGACAAGGCAGCTGACCTCAAACTGAAAGATTTCATGAACAAATTTAAAAATCAAGTGGGAGCGTTAAAAGATGCGAAAATGGTCGCAGATACCACAGCCTTAAACATGGATTTAACCATCTATAATTTATCCGTATGGGGAACACCAAAAGGCAATAAATTCCTGGAAAAATACATGCAGCAAATTCCATTGCATATTGCTGATGACCGGGTGATAGGAGAACATAATTATGCTGGCCAGGGTTACGGAGTTTTGATAGGCTGGGTGAATCCGGTAAACCCGCAGAACATGATGGCGGTATATACGGGTCAAAGCCCGGCAGATGTGATAGATTTTAACCAGATCATGAATGGCAGCGGCAATTACCATGTCTTTCGAAATTTCATTACCATCAGACAAGGGAATTTCAACAGGCAGGCACAGGTTTGGGTCGCCAGATAGCGTTATCTGTTCGTAAGCCATAATCTGATAAAACATTTGACATTGGGCATGAATGCTTCCACATGCATAAAAAAAGCCCATTTCCGTATAGAAAATGGGCTTTTAAATCTGCTCCCTCTGCTGGGCTCGAACCAGCGACCCTCTGATTAACAGTCAGATGCTCTAACCAGCTGAGCTAAGAAGGAGTACTGGTTACCAAAACAGGCTTTCTATCCATTTAAGAACATAAACCCTTGTTCGTTTTGGGAATGCAATATTAGGGCTTTTAAATTATTTATGCAATATTTGCAGCAAAAAAATATTAAAAAAAATATATGAGCCTGATAATCATAGGAACTGTAGCTTTTGATGCTATTGAAACTCCTTTCGGAAAGACAGATAAAATAGTCGGAGGTGCTGCAACATATGCAAGTTTAGCTGCTTCTTACTTCTACGATAAGACAAAAATTGTTGGAGTAATAGGTGATGACTTTGGAAAAGAGAACATACGAACCTTTACAGATCATGGCATTGATACGGAAGGCTTGCAAATCAAAGAGGGTGAAAAATCTTTTTTCTGGTCGGGGAAATATCACAACGACATGAACAGCCGTGATACATTAATCACAGAGCTGAATGTTCTGGGAAATTTTGATCCGATCATTCCCGAAAACTATCAGGATTGTGAATACCTGATGCTCGGCAACCTTACTCCTATAGTGCAGCAAACTGTAATCAAACGTTTAAAAAACCGTCCGAAGCTAATCGTTTTAGATACGATGAACTTTTGGATGGACATTATGATGGACGACTTGCTGGAAACGATCAAACTTGTCGATGTATTGACCATTAATGACGCTGAAGCACGTCAGCTATCAGGAGAGTATTCATTGGTTAAAGCAGCGAAGAAAATTCTCCTGATGGGGCCAAAATACCTGATCATTAAAAAAGGTGAGCATGGAGCATTGTTATTCCACGAGGACAAGATATTTTCTGCGCCTGCGCTTCCGTTGGCGGAAGTATTTGACCCTACCGGAGCTGGTGATACATTCGCAGGTGGCTTTATCGGCTACATGGCTAAAGTAGGCACCATAAACTTCAACAATATGAAAAATGCCATCATCTTTGGATCGGCATTGGCCTCCTTTTGTGTAGAGAAATTTGGAACTGAAAAAATACTCAATCTGACAGAGGCAGAAGTTGCTGCGAGAGTACAGAATTTTGTAAATCTAAGCGCTTTTACCATAGAAGACTAAAACAAAAATAAAGCTTCCATGTTATTAAGATAGATCATCTCTAAACCTAATGATATGGAAGCTTTTAACATCAAAATTACCTACGGCACCAACCTCGTAACCCTGACGGTTCTCCCGGTGCAGGAGAATATTTTTAAATTGATTTATTTCGGAGGGATCATTGGAACCATTTGTTTCGACGGCAAAGACTGGGACCTGGTGACATCAGCTGAGATGCTCAGGGGAGACCATTTACCTCCTTACAGGCCTGGAAAAATAGGAGAGCGAACCGAAATCGAGCTAACCGACCATGTGATTGATAAAATTGGCTGGGAGATCGAACTCGAACGCTATGAAGAGGTAGCTTAAAGAACCCCTATCACATTAAATTTTTCAAACACAGTTTCCGTATGCGGCGCATCAGAGAGTTCGTCTGTCAGATCCTGCCCAGCCCAGTGTTCGTAGTGTTTCCCGTTCTTCCAAAGTCTGCTGTCGGTTACATCATAAATAAGCCCTTTATAAGCTACCCATATCTGAGGTTTATCCTGCCCGTTCCGAAGGGCCAGTTGTTGCTTTGTGTATACCGGAAGTTCCATGTTATTCAGCTTCGATTTTAGAAAGTGACTTACTTCTGAAAAGTTCAAATAGATATACAGCCGGTAAGAGGACTGCCATAAAATAAGCGGGAATATGCGACAAGCCGGTAACGATAAAATAGACCGGCCAGCACAACAACGTAAATATCACCCAGAAACGGTAAAACCTGTACATGAATCTAAGCTTTCCGATATATTCTATGCTTATTAGCTGAACTGCTAGAGCGACATAAATAGAGATGGAGTATATATTGCCGATTTTATAACCAAAGAAAACCATAGCAATACATAGTCCGATTAGTAAGTTACTTACTGTTAAGCTAAACCTGTCCGGATTATTATCGGGGAATTTTAAGTTCAGAGAGCTATATATGCCTAAACCAGCAAAAGGCATTACTAAGCAAAATATCCGCTCTTCAAAAGGTAAGTTCCCTATAAAAAAGCCAGTAATATATCTTGTATCGTATATAATGACCTGAAAGCCAACGAGCAAACCTGTGATTGAAGAGCACAATATTGATGAAATGAGTGCTGCAGGCAAAGCAACTTTCCATCCTTTGCCTGACTTCAGGGCCTTATTAAAAAAAAGAAACAGCGACAACAGGAAAAGTATTGTGGCTAACAACAAGTAAGTATAAGTCATTCTCTAAAATTCAGATCCAAAAGTATGCTTTTGAAAAGATAAAAAGATATGTAGCTGGCCTTCAAAATCATTCATAAAAAAAGGGGCACTGTGTAGTGCCCCCTTTTTTTATGAATGATCTTTAAAAGATTTTATGCTATATCTGCACCAAGAATATCTTTAGAGTAGGTTTTGAGATATTTCTTCAGTATTTGTCTGGCTACATGAATTCTCGTTTTCACTGTTCCAATAGGAATGTTTAATTCCTCTGCAATTTCATGGTACTTGAACCCTTCAAAATACTTGATAAACGGCACATAATATTCTGGCTGCAGCGTAGACAGCGCTTTATTGATATCTCCCAGAATAAACTTACTTTCACTGCTATTTTTTGCTGCACTGTAGTGCAAATTAGCTGAAGATATATCATCAGACTGGGTAATCAAAGAATTCGTTTTCACCAGTCTTCTGTAGTTATTAATAAAGGTATTTTTCATGATAGTAAATAACCAACCTTTCAGATTTGTACCTTCCTTAAATTTACTGTAATAGGTCACTGCTTTCAACATGGTATCTTGTACTAAGTCGTTTGCATCTTCTATGTCTTTAGTAAAATTTAAAGCAAATGACTGTAAAGAAACCGAGTGATCGTTTAGCTGGAGATTGAATTCATTTTTTGTCATAATCTTTTAAGTTTTAGGGTTTTAAAAAAGGCAAACAAACAGACTTTATAAGTGGCGCTCGCTGATTTGTTTAAACTTATATACTAAAACATATACAATAGGTATACCAAAAAAATCATCTTCGAAGTAATCAGATTAATTTTACCGCTAAAAACAATGCTATCAATGATGTCACAGAATATTTACTTCTCTTTCCAGCTTAACATGAAATTTGGCATTGACTGCGTTGATGATCTGTTCTGAAAAACTATACACTTCCTGACCTGTAGCATACCCATGATTTACCAATACAAGGGCCTGATTCTTCCAGGTACCTGTCTCACCGCTTATTATCCCTTTAAATCCGCACTGTTCTATCAGCCAGCCGGCAGCTAGTTTAATACCACCGCCGGGAACAGGATAATGAACGATATCAGGGAATTGCTGTTTAATAGACTCGAACGCCAACTGATCAAGTACAGGATTCTTGAAGAAGCTACCGGCGTTCCCTATGGTAGACGGATCGGGAAGTTTACCGACGCGGATCTGTGAAACCACCTCTGAAACATCAGCAATAGTAGGCGATAGAATTTGCCTTTTGTCCAGCTCCTCCTTTATGGCTCCATACCGGATATTGACATTTGCAGACTTATTGAGCCTTAAACTAACCGACGTTACGATGTACTGCCCTTTCAGCTCACGTTTAAAAATACTGTCGCGATATCCAAACTGGCATTGCTGATAATCGAATGTGCGGCATGCACCTGTTGAGATTTCATAGGCGCTGCAGGAGGCAAAAACGTCTTTTAGTTCTACTCCATATGCCCCTATATTTTGTATGGGTGAAGCCCCCACAGTACCTGGGATCAGGCTAAGATTTTCTATGCCGGCAAATCCCTGCTGCACACAATACTTTACAAGATCATTCCACACCACACCACCACCTGCAGTTACAATGACTTCCTGTCCTTTTTCTTCCGATGTTATACCAGGGATGCTGATCTTTATGACCAGCCCGTCAAAGTCTTCTGTAAATAAAATATTACTTCCGCCACCTAACACCAATAGTCTTTGGGTGTTAATCACATCAGAACCTAACAATTCTTTGAGGTCATGTTCTGTAAATATTTCTGTAAAGTACTGAGCTTTTACAGGTATACCAAAAGTATTGTACTCCTTTAAAGACTTGAGTTCTTGCAGTGGCGGCATAAGATCGGGCAGATTATAGTTGTGCAAATGTAACTGATAAGGCGGCTTTAATAAAGATGATAAAGATATTATTTAAAAAAAATTCCTATTTTCCCCTCTTGATTGTTAAGATATCGGAGGGTGTAAAAGATATCTAAGGGAGAACATTAATGCTTATATGGAAAATCAGGATAAAAAGAGAATATTAATTATCGAAGCTGCACTGAAAAGGTTTGCGCACTACGGCCTTTCGAAAACGACGATGACTGAGATAGCAAAAGACATCTCTTTTTCCAAAGCCCTGTTATATTATTATTTTCCAGATAAACTCAGCCTTTATGTTAGCACTATAGAACATCTCATGCAGGTTATGAGCCGTGACCTGGTGAGATCAATAGACAAAACCACTACCTCCACAGAAGGCGTACTCAAACTCCTACAAAAGCGCCAGGGCTACATCCAAAAATATTACAATTTGTTTGAATCCAATCAGTTTATAGGAAATGATCTTCCAAAAGGACTAAACGATAAATTTCAAAGGGCAAGAACATTCGAGGCCATCATACTGAGCTCTTTATTTAACAGAGGGATAAGTAGTGGCGAGCTAAAGATGGAAGACCCAAAACTAGCTACCGATATTTTTATTGACGCGCTTTCAGGCATTCATTTCAACATCCTCACCAAGGATAAAAATATTCTTCCCGGTAAAGAACAGTTTAAGCAGATCTTCATAAAAGAACGGATGTTTGCTGAGATATTTCTTGCTGGCCTTCATTCTAAGTAGGTTTCTGTCATTTATCTGTCAGTTTTAAGGATTTTTGCTGCCAAAATTCCTTAAGTGGGAATATGGCCGTATTTTTGACCGTTAGAATAAAAAAGTCAGAAAGTAAAAAAGTAGAATGGTAGAGACAGATAAAAAAAGGGAAGTGATTATAGAGGGAGCAATTAAGCGATTCATTCATTATGGAATAAACAAAACTACAATGAATGAGATAGCTGAAGATTTATCAGTATCAAAACCCTCTCTGTACTATTACTTCCCGGACAAGAATAGCCTCGTGCTGGGAGTTATAGATAAGATCTTCACAGATTATTTTGAGATCGTTGAGAAAGACCGGTATACAGATATTTCTCTGGAGCAGCGGCTAGCGGGATTTACTGAAGTGAAGCATCGGTTTTTCCAAAAGTATTACATGCTTCATTTATCGGGTGGAAGTCCTGACTCATCTCTTAATTCGGATGAGCTTAAAAGTCATTTTCTTAAAATGAAGAAGAAGAATGAAGACTTTCATGCAGCTATATTTCAGGCCGCAATTGAAAAGGGAGAAATCGCGCCGACTGACACGGAAAAAATAGCAGAACTGTACCTGGAAAGCCTGGCCGGCATTACTTCGCTGTGTATCATGCATGGCAACAAAGAACTCTTTCCAAGTAAGAAAGAAATGAAGGCCATGCTGGAAAAGCAGCTCAGCTTATCTAAGATATTTATTAAAGGATTACAATAGACTACAAATTATATCATATGAATACAATTATTAATAAACTGATAAAAACAACTCCCTTGCTCCTGCTGGGTTTGGTATTGTCGAATGCAGTAAACGCACAGCAAACGCTGAGCTTGAAAGATGCACTAAACTATGCCATTCAGAATAGCGTTAACGTGCGTAAGGCTAAGCTTGACATTGACGGAGGAAAATATAAGACTGAGGAAATCAGGGCGCAAGCTTTACCTCAATTAACCGGCAGTGCGAGTTTAACTGACAACCTGATTATTCAAAGCATTGTTTTGCCCGGCGAATTCTTTCAAAAGCCAGGTGAAGTTATCGTTGCCAAGGCAGGCACAAAATACAACGCCGGTGCAGGGGTTCAATTAAATCAGCAACTCTTCAATCAAACTGTTTTTACAGGTCTTAAGGCTGCGAAAACGAGTGAAAGTTATTACAAACTTAGTGCTGATCTTAGTGAGGAACAAATTATAGAACTGGTCGCGAATAATTATTATTCTGTACTGGTAAACAGACAGCAGCTGAATGTTATAGATACCAATATAAAAAATGTGCAGGTGGTAGAAAAGATCATCGCAAACCAGTATCAGAATGGACTGGCAAAAAAAATAGATGTGGACAGGATCAGCGTTAATATGACCAATTTGCTGACGCAGCGGGAACAAACTATAAATGCGATAAGACAATTAGAGAACCAATTGAAATTCTCGATGGGAATGCCTGTAGAAACAGCTATTGTATTACCTTCTAAAGAATTAACAGAAGTGTCACAGTTGCCTGAAATGTCGGAAAGTATAGATCTTGACAACCGTACTGAACTTAAGATAGCACGTGTTCAAAAAGAACTTTATACTTTAGACAGAAAAGCTAAAATTTCCGAATACTACCCAACTCTAGCGTTAAACAGCAATTATAATTACAGTGGCGTCAGCAATAAATTTGATCTCTTCAAGGGCGGAAATACATCTGCCAACTGGTTTGACATTGCCTCTGTGGGTGTTACATTAAAGATTCCGATTTTTGACGGCTTTGCTACACGCTCAAGGGTGCGCCAGGCCGATGTAAACCTCAAGAAGGTGGAAGAAGACATCAGGCAAACAAAAAACTCTTTAAATCTGGCTTATGAAAATGCTAAGATCGGATTGAGGAACAATATGAACACAATCAATGCGCAACGTAAGAATGTCTTACTGGCACAGGAAATTTATACCAGCACCCAAAATAACTATAACAACGGACTGGCAAACCTGACAGATCTGCTGGAGACTGAAAATTCACTGACAGAAGCACAAAACAATTACAATCAGGCACTACTTAACTATAAGATTGCCGAAATACAGTTAATCAAATCAAACGGAAATATAAAATCGCTAGTACAATAGAAATGAAAAGAGTAATTATAATAATTGTTGTGATTGTTGTGGCCCTTGGTGCCATAGCCTTGGTTTTAACCAACAATAAGAAAAAAAATGAAGCGAAAACCGCATTTATCGCTGAAGGTGGCGGAGCTGTTGCAGTACGAATTGCAACCGTTGAGAAAAAAGTAGTTGACCTTGATTTCAGTACAAATGGAAATTTTGTACCGAACCAGGAGTTGAATTTCTTATCTGAAAATGCAGGCCGGGTAAGCAAAATTTTTGTAGATGAAGGCGACCGGGTAAGCAAAGGTCAAATATTGGCACGCATAGATGCTGAAATCATCAACACCGACAGAGAGACTGCAGAAGCAACCTATCAGAATGCATTGAAAGACGAAGCCAGATACAGTAGTGCCTATAAAACCGGTGGTATTACTCAACAGCAGTTGGACCAGGCTAAATTGGCAACTCAAAATGCCAAGCTTCGCCTGCAGGCTTCGCAACGCAAATTGAGCGATGCCAATATCAAATCACCAATCAACGGTATCATCAACAAAAGATACATTGAGGTTGGCGCTTTTGTAACTGCCCAGGGAACCCAGATGTTTGAGATTGTAGACGTATCTAAATTAAAACTAAGGGTAAATGTAAACGAGTCACAGGTTGCAAACCTTAAGGTCGGTGATCGCATCGATATAAAATCTTCAGTTTTCCCGACAGAGAAATTCAATGGCAAAGTTACCTTCATCGCTGCGAAGGCTGATGCTGCGCTTAATTTCCCTATCGACGTTGAGGTCGACAACAATGCCAAGAACAGTCTTAAAGCAGGTATGTACGGAACAGCTGTATTCAACTTCCCTAAACAGGCACCTAGTATCCTGATTCCCCGGACCGCTTTTATCGGTAGCGTAAGCAGCAATCAGGTGTTTATTTACGATAAAGCAAGCAATACGTCTAAGATCCGTAAAGTAGTTTCCGGCCGTATTTTAGGTGATTCTGTTGAAATTCTGGAAGGCTTAAATGATGGAGAAACGGTAATCACCAGCGGACAGATCAACCTGGCGGAAGGAACTCCTGTCAGCATAGTAAAATAATGCCAATTGCCAGCAGTTAATGGTCGCGATATAACAATCGCAATACGCAATAAAAAAAGAAAATGAAAATAACAGACATATCTATAAAAAGGCCCTCCCTGGTGATTGTGGTATTTACCGCACTTACTTTATTGGGGCTATTAAGTTACTTTTCGTTGGGTTATGAATTATTACCAAAATTCTCAAACAACGTTGTATCTATATCAACCATCTATCCCGGGGCTTCGCCAGCAGAGGTGGAGAATACCGTAACCAAAAAAATTGAGGATGCGGTATCGTCAATGGAAAACATCAAAAAAATTAATTCTGTCTCGTTTGAAAGTTTATCGACAGTTACAATTACTTTAACTGACGCTGCGAATATTGACATTTCCTTAAACGATGCGCAACGTAAGGTTAATGCTATTCTTTCGGATCTGCCTGAAGATGTGAAAACACCATCGTTGAGTAAATTCTCTCTGGATGACTTACCTGTGATCACCATGTCTGCAGCAGCAAATATGGATGATGTTAGCTTTTATGATTTAATTGATCAGAGAATTGCCCCTGTAATTTCAAGGGTTAGTGGTATTGCTCAGGTTAACCTGATCGGTGGCTCTGAAAGAGAAATTCAGGTATCTCTTGATGCAGATAAATTAGAAGGGTATAATCTTTCTGTACCTCAGGTGCAGCAAATGATTTTAAGCTCAAATCTGGACTTTCCTACGGGCAGTGTGAAAACACAGAACCAGGATGTTCTAATACGCCTCTCGGGCAAATACAGAGACCTTGAGGAGTTAAGAAACCTTGTTTTAACAACTTCTAGTGCCGGCGCACAAATCCGTTTAAGAGATGTTGCCGATGTACAGGATGCGCAGAAAGAGACAGAAAAATTAGCACGCATCAACAGAAACGGTGCTATTGCCATTCAAATTATTAAACAGAGTGATGCAAATGCGGTGGAAGTAAGTAAAGGCGTACATGCTATTATTGAAAAACTTAAGGTAGAATACGCAGCCAACAAGCTCGATATCAAAATCGTTAACGATAGTTCCATCTTTACGTTGGAATCTGCAGACGCGGTTATTCATGATCTAATTCTTGCGGTTGTATTGGTAGCGTTTGTAATGCTATTCTTCCTTCATAGTTTGCGTAATGCCTTAATTGTGATGGTATCTATTCCTGCATCATTAATTGCAACGTTTATTGGTATCAATCTCTTTGACTTTACTTTAAACCTGATGTCCCTGTTAGGACTATCACTTGTAGTCGGTATTCTTGTGGATGATGCCATCGTGGTTCTGGAGAATATCCAGCGACACATGGAGATGGGCAAGAATAAAGTAAGGGCAGCTTCTGATGCAACAAGGGAAATCGGTTTTACGGTAGTTTCCATCACTGCGGTAATTGTGGTCGTGTTTTTCCCTATTGCAATAAGCTCTGGTCTGGTATCTAATATCCTGCGTCAGTTTTGTGTGGTGGTAATTATTGCAACTTTGCTTTCATTGCTTGCTTCATTTACCATTGTGCCATTGCTTTTCTCTAGATATGGAAAACTGGAACACATTGAGGGAAAGAACATGTTCGGCCGCTTTATTCTTTGGTTCGAAAAGCAATTGAAAAAATTCACCAAATGGGTTACAAACATCCTTACATGGTCGTTAAACCACAAAAGGCGTACGATTGCTGCGGTTGTTGTACTATTCGCGGGGGCAATGTGGTTAGCCGGAGCGGGCTTCATTGGTTCTGAATTTTTTCCTAAATCTGATAAAGGTGAGTTTCTGATACAAATTGAATTACCGAAAGATGCGCCATTGTCACAAACAAACTTTTATACACAACGCGCTGAAGCATTTTTAGACAAACAGCCGGAAATTACGCAGTTGATTACTACAGTAGGTCAGGCCAGTGGAGATTTCGGTGGAACACAGGCAACCGCCTATAAATCGGAAATTAATGTAAAATTAGTCGATCGCAAGGAACGTGATAATGTTTCATCAGATATTTTCGCAACAAAAATGAGCCGTGCTCTTGCCAAAGAACTGGTAGGTGCGAAAGTTAAAACTGTGCCTATTAGTATACTTGGTATTGCAGAAAATGCGCCTATCCAGCTTGTAGTTATGGGATCCAACCTCGACAGTGCTTTAAAATATGCAGAAGGTGCTCAGAGGGTACTTGCAGAAATTCCCGGAGCCACAGAGATTAAGCTTTCGGTAGAAAAGGGTACTCCCGAGATTAATGTCCAGGTAGACCGTGATAAAATGTCTGCAGTAGGCCTTACGTTACAAACTGTGGGTTCTACCATGCAAACCGCATTTGCCGGTAATACTGACGGTAAATACAGAAAAGGCGAGTATGAATATGACATCAACATCCAATATCAGGACTTCAACAGAAAAAATGTAGACGATGTGCGTAACCTGATTTTTGTAAACGCTGCCGGTGCGCAGATTAAATTGTCTCAGTTTGCGACCATTACCGAAGGCTCCGGCCCAAGTCAGTTGGAGCGATTGAATAAATCGACCTCTGTGTCTGTCAAAGCCCAATCTATCGGAAGACCTACAGGAACCGTAGTAGCTGAATTTAAGGCAAAACTTGCAGAATTACAAAGCGACGGAAAATTAAAGGCCCCGGTAGGAGTAAGTTATACATGGGGTGGCGACGAGGAGAACCAGGCTGAAGGATTCGGTACTTTAGGTATTGCATTATTGGCCGCAATTATTTTAGTTTACCTTATCATGGTAGCTTTATATGATAGTTTCCTATATCCTTTAGTAGTAATGTTCTCTTTGCCATTGGCGTTAATCGGAGCTTTCCTGGCGCTGGCACTAACGAACAATTCCATTGGTATTTTCACTATTTTAGGCTTTATCATGTTAATGGGATTGGTTGCAAAAAATGCAATTATCCTGGTAGATTTCACCAACCACATGAAAGCAGAAGGGAAATCTACGATAGAAGCACTGGTTTTAGCGAACCACGCGCGTTTACGTCCAATTTTAATGACAACCATCGCCATGATTTTTGGTATGCTACCAATCGCCCTGGCAAGTGGTGCCGGTGCGGAGTGGAAAAATGGTTTGGCCTGGGTTATTGTTGGCGGATTGACAAGTTCGCTATTTTTGACTTTGATTGTTGTACCAGTAATCTATCTTATCTTCGATATCTGGTTAGAAAAACTAGGCTTCAATAAAAAAGGTCAGACCATTGACGAATTGATGCTTGAGCCAT
>DATFQH010000026.1:0-5176 GCA_035264385.1 Pedobacter sp. | reverse complement strand
GTAAAATTGAAGATAACCCAATTTTGAGTAATACTTTGTCTTTGAGCTCTTCATACATAATCGGAGAATTTTAAATTATAACATCAGTCATTTGTGATTGTTTGTCAGGCAAAAACGTTTTTTGTTGCAGTTTATATACTTCATAAAGATATCCTTTGAAATTTATGCTTACAGGCAGGCCAGCAAGGAAATAAAGGCCTGAACTTCTTTAAAACCAAGCTTACAGGAGGTTGTTATGAAGAAAAAAACTATCTATGAAAAATATAAAACTGATTGCAATCGCTACAGTAGCTGTGATATTCACTTCCTGTTCGAACTCTGAAAAGAATGCTGGCGCTAACACCGACACCATGGGGTTATCTACAGATAGCCTTACCCCTTATGATTCTGCGACTACAGTAAACAACGCGCAGGATACAGCCTCCAATACGGCCATGGCTTTTGCGCTAAAGGCCGGTGCCGGAGGGCTTCTGGAAGTTGAACTTGGCAACCTGGTAAAAAGCAATGCGGCGCACCAAAGGGTGAAAAACTTCGGACAGATGATGGTAAAGGATCACACAGCGGCCAATGCCGAACTTATTGCCCTGGCCCAGCAAAAAAATTTCAATATCCCCACAACACTTTCGGTTGAAATGCAAACGCACGTCAATGAGTTGAAAGCACTGAAAGGCGCAGACTTTGATAAAAAGTATATGGACATGATGGTTAAAGATCATAAGGAGGATATTGGTTTGTTTGAAGAGGCAGCCAGCCATAGTACCGATGCTGATGTAAAAGCTTTCGCAGCCAAAACCTTACCTACACTAAAAATGCATCAGGATTCGGCGAAAGCCGTCAAAGGTGCGCTTAAGTAATTAGCCAGGCGAAACAACTCACCTTGTTCCCACATTAGTCGGGATTCACACGGGGTTTGCTTGGGTTTTGCTCACAAAAAGGTACCCGATTTGTGAGCAAACCTTGTCCGAAACCCGAACAAATCCCGACTAAAGCAGGAGCCGGGCCGGCCGATGTGTGGGATATAGTTGTCCTGACTGCCTGATTTCATATTCTGTGGAATTGTGCCGGATTATATTTAACATTGCCTTAACTTATTATTATCTTTAACTGAGGGATTGTTAAAACATGAGTACTTACGGCTCATTTACTGATCAGGAACTGATAGCGCTGCTAAAGGGGAGCGATATGCGCGCATTCGACGAGATCTATCTCCGGTATGCAGATTCCCTTTTTAAGTTTGCGTACTCTGTTTTAAGAGCCGAAGATGAATGCAGAGATGTGGTCCAGGATATTTTTGTCTGGTTCTGGCAAAACAGGGAGTCGCTACAGGTTACTTCTTTAAAATCATATCTTTTTGCTTCGGTAAAATTTAACCTGGTCAAGTTTGTAAAAACGAGTAAGCGCAGAAGTGAAATTCTTGAATTTGTGCCCAAACAACAGGAAATCTTTGAAGATCATGCCATGGAGCTGAAGGAACTGACGCAGCTGATCCGGGAATTTGTGGGAGAGTTGCCGGTAAGGGCCAGAGAGATCTTCGAACTAAGCCGTGATCAGCATCTCTCTAACAAAGAGATTGCGCTGAAACTGGGGATTTCCGAGAAGACCGTTGAAAACCAGATGACTATAGTGCTAAAGAAGCTAAAAGTAAATTTGGGCAGGCATTCGTTCCTATTGTTTTTTGTTTGAAAAGTCATTACTTCATCCGCTGTTAAGACATACCCTATCCATGGAGTATGATGGCTTCCCGCTACCCCGCTTTGTAAAATTATTATTATTTGGGTATACAGGCACACAATATATAGCCGCTAGTTGTATATTAAACATACCATTTATACCAGGCTATGCGGGGAGATCAGGATCAGGAACTATACAATAAGGAAGAGCGGAATTTCGAGTCGCAGCTCAATGAATATAAGAAAAGGATATCCAATATATTGGAGAGCTTCACCGATGGCTTCTTCGAAGTTGATGAATATTGGACAGTCACTTACTTCAACAAAGAAGCAGAAAACTTGTTGATGGTATCGCGGTCTGATGTAATTGGCAGGAACCTTTGGAGTGTTTTTACAGAAGCCATTCCGCTAAAATTCTACAGCGAATACCATAAGGCCGTTTCTGAAAATGTCGCAGTGCGTTTTGAAGAATATTTTCCTCCGAACGATCTTTGGGTGGAAGTTGCTGCTTTTCCGTCCGGTCAGGGGCTCTCGGTTTATTTCAAGGATATCAGCTCAAGAAAGAAAGCAACACAACTTTTGGAGCAGGAACGAAAGAAATACAGTGAACTGTTCAATTTTAGTCCGGTGCCTCAATGGGTGTTTGATTTGGAAACAACCCGTTTTTTAGATGTGAACGAGGCGGCTGTTAAACATTATGGATATACCCGTGATGAGTTTCTGACCATGAGCATTAAGGATATCAGGCCGCCCGAAGAAGTTGGACATTTAGAGAAAATTCTAACAGAACATGTTAAATCTGGTTTTTACAACCAAAGCCGTGTCCGTCATAGAAAAAAGAATGGTGAAATCATATCTGTTTTGGTTGAGGGAAATTCGCTGAACTTCGAGGGCCGGACCGCAAGGCTGGTCATGGCCATCGACCGGACAAAAGAGATCGAGTCGGAACTTGCGAGGGAGGAAAGTATTGCGCGCTTTGACATCGTTTCTAAAGCGACGAGTGATGCGATCTGGGACTGGGATATGCTCTCCGGTACCATGGTATGGAACCAGGGCATCAAGGGGATTTTCGGATACAAAAAAACTACCTATGACGAGGCCTGGTGGCGAAGCAAAGTGCATCCGGATGATCTGGATGTGGTAGAGGGGAAATTGAAACTTCTTTCGGAGAAGAACGAGCAACGCTTTCATGTTAAATATCGCTTTCAAAGTGCCGATGGTGGTTACAGGTGTGTGCTCGACCGGGCATTTATTATTTTCGATGATGCCGGCGTTCCCGTTAGGCTGATTGGCTCTATGCAAGACATTACAGCATACGAGAATCAGCTGAAGGAAATCGAGGAGCAGAACAACCGTCTCAAACGGATTTCCTGGATCCAGTCTCATAAAGTGCGCGGGCCACTGGCCAGGATTATAGGTCTGGCATCGCTAATAGATGAAAATGTGCTGTCTCCGGACGAGAAAACTGAATTCACTGCTGATATTAAAACTGCGGCGCAGGAACTGGATAAGGTTGTGGAAGAAATTGTACATACAACTGAATCCGGAAAGGAACCGGACCTTGCAACCCCGGCATTTACGATCAGGAAAATGAGGATCCAGCGGGGATGGACACAAAAACAGGTAGCTGAACAGCTCGGAATCACTGCAGATACTTATTCCGAATGGGAGGCGGCTCAACCCGACCTCAGCTATTCCATACTGGCACAAATTGCAGGTGTTTTTGGCGTTTCCGTTAAGAATTTAATGTCAGAGGAATCTTATTAGGCGCATTTGTCAATTCCTGTTCTGAGTCGTTTCGTTCTCAGAAATGTTTTGACTCATTAAAGCGCCGCAAGGGTAGGAACCAGGCAAAAATATTAAACCTTTCAGGTTCAAACCTGTTATTTGTTATAGATTAAATCAGTTACTATGGGATTTATAAAAAATGCTTTAATTGGTGTGGCGCTTTACGAAGCGGCAAAATATATCTGGAAAACAAAAAGACTGGAATATTCGACTGCTGATGTGCATGCAGATGATTCAACCGGGCTTGTTACCGACACACATTTCAACACCTATAAACGTAAGGATGACCTGGAAATCGGAACTGATCCGGAAGCCAGTCTGGGAGGGCATATGGAAGAGAAAGTTCCCAATGATCCCTGGAAAGGAACTTTGGCTGATGATGAACTGAGGGCACCCGATGCATGATAATGAAATTGGCACAATTGATGCTTTATATACAACAATAATCAAACGAACGCTTTAGCCATGAATACTTCAAGTGACTTTATCTGTCAGTCCTTTTTAGAGAACACCAGTCTGTGCATATTGGAGATACCTGTAGACATTGAGGTCAGTAATGACCGTGTGAGAAGTAATCAGTGGCTGATCGTAAACAAAGCTGATCTTTCGGTGCGCATGATGAATTTGAAGTCCCGGGATGCTTCTTCCTGGGTACAGGAACGATACTTCGACCTGGGTTATTTAAAATATGACTCGACTTCAGGGATCTTTATAGAGGTTCAAAATCATGGTTTGCATCATCTGGTTAATGCCAATGTTTCCGATGTTCCGGCACAATATCTCAGTGCGGTAGCGGGCTATCTTTCCAACCTCGCAAAAAGTACCGCGGCGTAAAACGTTTAAATTTTCCGGGGTTTCCTAAGTTTTATAAAGCTTTAAAAGCGGGCAATTTCCCCTGCAATTGGTTTGCAGGGGAAATTGTTGTTAAGCCGGATCGTCATCCGGACTTTCAAAGTCCGCATCTTCGTCTGCGGGATCGCCTTCTGTCTCATCATCGTCCAGATCGTCATCGCCATCCATCAGATCCTCGTCATCCTCACCGGGCGAGTCTTCAGTAAAACCAAGCTCAACCTCATCGTCAGATGAACTGTTCTGCGGATCATTTTGCTGATCGGATTCCTCTGATGGGATGCGGCCAACCTGAAATTGCTCGATGTTCGCAATTTCTTCTTCCTGTAATTCGTTTTGAATGTTGTTTTCCATGGTAGTGGGGGTTTAATAGTTGTATAACACGGTTGCGGAAAATATGTTTAGCGCCACATTCGCCACACCGGAGAAGTTCCGCGTGCCAGTTCATCAGTGATTTCCTGCCACAGATCTTCTTCTTTTTTCTTAGGGTTTTTAGCCGGGACGGTCGTTTTATTTTTCTTCGCCTCCAGGGATACGGATAGCGCTCCGGCTCCCGATCCTGCTATTTGATCATAGGTCTGACTTTTCATAAAATAGGTTCTTCTATATTGATTAACGTGACACCTTAAAGAATGTTTTCAATATGTTCAATTCGTCAGTAATTGGTAAAATAAATATACTGCCTCACCAAAACGGCAGGGAAGTTCGAAAAAGACATTATGTTTGAAACATACCATTTAGTATGTTATGAAGAAATCAGAACAAACACGTTTGCGGATCCTACAAAAATCTTTCGAGCTGATGTACGTTAATGGCTACCAAGCCACAAGTATAGACGATATCTTGTCTTCTATGCAAGTTACCAAAGG
>DATFQH010000025.1:0-12712 GCA_035264385.1 Pedobacter sp. | reverse complement strand
TCTGTAGTATGAAAGCTGAAGTTTCTGTTTCTATTTTCCATGTATGGTTAATTAAGCCATCACCATAGCCTTTTATGTCATGTCCTAAAGGCTTAATTCCGTACATTGATAATATTTCGTCGAGCATTGCGATCGTAATTTGGTTTGTTATTGTAATAATAAGCAATTAATGTAACGATTTCATGTGCAAACGATTGTGTGAAAATCAAATTAGAAATGACCTCCGCTTATCAAACGTTTGTGTGGTTTCGGTGCAATATATTTCTCTTGTTTTCGCTCAAAACTTCCTAATTTCATCCTACCAAAACAAAATGATCAACACAACCACAAACATATCTGAATTAAAACCATGAAGAGACGTGAATTTTTAAGAAATACCGGTCTTACTGCCGCAGGGATTACCATTATTCCCGAAAAGACCATCTTTGCAGGCACTGCCGATACAAAGGTTAAGCTGGCTATAATAGGGGTAGGGCTGCGCGGGCAAAACCATCTCGATCTGCTGTTGAAGAGGAATGATGTCGAGCTTGTCGCCATCTGCGATGTAGAGCCGAAAATGCTGACCACGGCAAAGGCCATGATCGCCAAAAGCGGAAAGCCGATGCCGAAGATCTTTACCGGAGACGACAGCGCATGGAAGAAAGTACTTGAACTTAAAGGCCTGCAGTCGGTGCTCATCGCTACCCCATGGGAACTGCATAAAGAAATGATCATTAAATCTGTTGAAGCAGGGATCAAATATGTGGCAACAGAAGTGATGCTGGGAATAACCCTGCAGGACCACTGGGATGTAGTTCAGGCTGCGGAAAAGCACGACGCACATGTGATGATGCTGGAAAACGTATGTTACCGCAGAGATGTACTCGCGGCATTGAATATGGTCAGACAAGGCATTTTCGGAGAAATCATGCATTTACAGGGTGGCTATCAGCACGACCTCAGAGAAGTTAAATTCAATGACGGCGTACAACCATACGGTGGCGGAGTGGAATTCAACGAAAAAGGATTTTCTGAAGCCAAATGGAGAACCAATCACTCAGTTCACCGCAATGGCGACCTTTATCCTACACACGGTATCGGCCCCATCGCCAATTATATCGACATCAACAGAGGCAACAGGTTTTTAAAACTCAACTCCTTTGCAACCAAAGCCAGGGGACTGCACAACTACATCGTAGAAAAAGGAGGCGCAAGCCATCCCAATGCCAAGGTTAACTTCCGCCTGGGCGATATCGTAACCACTACCATTGACTGCGCGAATGGGGAAACGATCATCTTGCAGCACGACACCAACCTGCCAAGACCTTATTCACTGGGCTTCAGGGTACAGGGAACAAAAGGACTGTGGATGGATGTCAACAAAAGCGTATACGTAGAAGGCGTAAGCAAACCACACCAATGGGACCCTGCCGCAGCATGGCTGGATAAATACGACCACCCGCTCTGGAAGAAATATGGCAATGATGCACAAGGCGCCGGACACGGCGGAATGGACTTCTTTGTGATCCATGCCTTTATCGAATCTGTAAAACGCAACCTGCCTACACCACTGGATGTTTACGATGCTGCTGCATGGAGTGCAATTACACCATTAAGTGAGCAATCTATTGAAATGGGCAATGAAACGATCGACTTTCCTGATTTTACCAGCGGCAAATGGATGAACAGAAAAACAGTGTTTGCCCTGAACGACGATTATTAGACTAACACACGATTAACAGACTGACAATTATTATTCATTAGATCAAGGCCACCGGTAAACGGTGGTCTTTTCTATTTTACAGTCTCGATCAGCTGCGACTCGATCACGATATTGTAATAGGCAGGCTGCTGTTTATCGCCCTTATCTTTTTTACTGATCAGGTCGAGCAGCATATCTGTCGCACGCTGCCCCTGCAGATAAGGGAATTGCTCTACAGTAGCCACGGGAACATGCTCCATAAACTTAATGAGCGGCAGGTTGGCGTAACTCACAATTTCGGGCACCTCGAAACCTTCCTTTTCCATTGCTCTTAATTTCTTCATCACAAAAAGAGCGATATAATCATTAAAAGTAACTATCGCGGTCACCTTTCTCTTGTGTTCGAGCAATTCAGTAAGCGCCTTTTCTGTTCCCTCGGCAGTCAGATCACAATTGATCACCAGGCTCGGGTCAAACTTAAGCCGGTTCTTCTGCATCGCATTGATGTAGCCGTTTTTACGTTCGCCGCTTGCAAACAGTGTTTTGGGGCCATTGATCATACCTATGGTTCTGTGTCCTTTTTTCAGCAGGTAATTTACCGCCTCTACAGTTCCCGTTTCAATATTGCAGGACACGCTGTGGATGTCAGGCAGGGAAGGGATGCGGTCAAAGAATACAACAGGAATATCATAATTCTTCAGTTTCTCAAAATGCTCAAAAGAGGTCGTATTCTTGGCCAGTGAAACCAGCAGCCCATCGATCCTGTTGTTCTTCATTTTTTCCACCAGTTCCTTTTCCTTTTGCTCAATATCGTGCGACTGGGCAAGCAGTACCGTATAGTTTTTCTTATAAGCTGTTTCCTCTATAGCCGTTGTAACCGTAGAAAAGAAAGCCTCAGAAAGCTCCGGAAGAATAACGCCAATGGTAAACGTCTTTCCTTTCTGGAAGAAAATAGCCGTCTGATTGGGTTCATAATTCAGATCAGCAGCCATTTTTTTTACCCTCAGCCGGGTAGTCAGCCCAATAGTCGGATGATCATGTAGCGCCCTCGATACCGTAGAAACTGATATATTTAGTTTTTTTGCAATCTCTTTTAAAGTGGGTGGCTTGGAATGCATAAAGATTAATTTTGATAAATTAGCTTAGGGCAATTTAGTAAAATCTATCAAAGGATGCGGTTTTCCGGCCGACTTTCTTTCAAACAAAGTACCTATGCTAACAAAGTCGCTGAAGAAGCCGCAGTTTTTCAGGTAAAATGAAGTGCCGTCGGTTCCTCCGGCATAATCCTTTCTGTAATTGATCCGCGCGGTAGCATCTGCGGTAAATTTCGCTTTTGTAATCTCGTACCATTTTCCGTCAGAATCTACAGCCCACTGGTTTTTATAATCGCCCCGGCGCGAAAGATCGCCGGTATTCGGCGCAAAGTTTTCCAGAAAGGAATAAAGGCCCTTTAGATACACCGCAGACTGCGGACGTTCAAAGCTGGCCACCAAAATCCAGTCAGCACTTTGTGTATCCTTAAAATAGGAAGTATAAATGGTCGTCTTTTTTGCCGCATTGGGCTGCGCCCTGGTCAGAAAAGCATAAGTTTTGCCGGCTTCCCATGGATAGACCATAAAACTTTGTCCTCCGGAGCCTTCATTGCCGAATTCGCCCGTTCTGGTTTTACTTCCTTTTTTCAACAGCACAATTTTCATACTGTCCGGAATGGACTTAGGATCATCAGTCTCAAAAGGGCTCCAAATGGAAAATAACACCCGGCGTTCGTTGGTCGAATTGACCTGCATACCAAAATAACCACCACTAAAACCATTAGCCATATAATAGGTGCCGATTTTATCTTCCCCTTTGGGTACGGTAATCTCATTATAAAACCACTCGATACTGTTTACCGCAGTTTTAGGGATGTCATAGTTCAGGTGGACGGATGGACCGCGGTGGCCCCAGTAAAAATAATTTCCCTCATTGTTCTTTACATAAGCGGCACCCGCAGTCAGCGCTGCGCCCGATGCCAGCAGATCTGAAATTTCGGCAAATACATTCCCGCTTTTACTGATTCCCCTCAGTTCTACCTTAATATAGCCAGCTTGTTTAACAGTTATATTTCCAAATTTAACATCAGCCATTTGCTTGCTGCTGCTTTCGGCTACCAGTGTTGTACCCAATGCCGTCATACTGATCCTGCTTGTACCTTCAGGTACTTTGAGTCTCAGCGACAAAGCAACAGATCCGGCAGCTTCCGTACGGAAATAGATAGTAACCACATCGTTTTTATCAGTCCAGTTTTGCAGGCCGCTGGTCTTAATTTCCGCCTTTGCATTGCTGGCCAGCCAGCCATTGCCGCCAACAGGGATCATAATCGCCGCCGGTTCAGGAGCTTTCTCCTGTGTCTGCGCGGTTAAGTTGAACATCAATTGCAGTGCAATCAAAAGCAGGGTAGTTTTCTTCAGGGTCATTTGTTGTGTGTTTTTTTGTTCTTCGACAATGAAAATAGGTAAACCTGTAGTAATAAACCAAAATAAAGGCCTGACAAACGTTTGCGTAAGCTAAAGCGTAGAATTTTAAATGCCAACTGACCCAATTTTAGTAGGTACTGAGCCAAAAAATAGATATATTAGAGGCGAAGGATGTTTTTCAGCAATTAATAGGCCTATGGATCATGAAAAGGGGTTTAAAAATTTAAATGCTAAAGAGTCTGCTGAAGTCTTCCCTTCAGTAATAGACAATGCCGAGCGACATTTCGCTGTTGCCCATCACATCTCTACGATCTATGAATATCCCAATGCTGTGGCCCACCTCATCCTCGGGGCAGAAGAACTGGTAAAAGCAACCATGCTGATCCTTAAAAGTAAATCCGTACCGATAAAAAATGCCACCGGCTACGACATGCAATTCTTTGCCCACGGTTCCGGACACCAGGTACTGAAAGAATTTTTCGCCGTCTGGTTTGGAATCAGAGAGATCTTAAATGTTCGCAGGCCAAATAACGACTATACATTAAAGGAAATGTTCAATATGGTGGTAACAGGCTTTGTAGGGATCATAAAAGGCAAAGACAGCTTCCGCTGGTGGGAACAGGCAGATGCTTTAAAGCAGAAGTGCCTGTATGTAGATTTTAAGAACGAACTTATTTTGCCCGATATCCAGGTCGGTAAATCCGATTATAACCAGGCCTATCACCATGTGTATAACTTCAGGTACGAATTTTACCTGCTTCACCATAAACTACTAAACTCTTCGGTGGCAGAACTTACCGAGTTCAGGGAAAGACTGGAAGACGGAGAATTTCTGGAACTGCTGGCCGAGACATTAAAGAAGAGAAAGGTTAGCGTGCTTTAACCGGATCAGATCTCGTCAGAGCGCTCCCGGATTTCTTCACCATTTAGTGTAATCTCATTCTTTGCTTTATCGAGTTCAAAATCGATGATCATATAATTTGATGCCGTGTAATCAATTGCCGCGCAAAGAGAAAACTCATTCAACTCATAACTCGCTTTAAAACTTCCGCTCGTTTCGTCTTTAAAGGATAAACTTTCTGGAACCATTTGAACCTGTTGAAGCTTACCCTTGCCATATTCATATTCCAGGATCAATCCTTCAAGAGCGCCGCTTTTCGTCACCTCTGCGGTGATCCATTGGGCCATTTCATCCTGATTATAGTTGCCCGTCAATGTCTGATCAGCGGGAAATCTCTTTTGTGCTTTCATGATACGCAACGATAGGACTACACTAAACTTTTAAAGGGTCAGCTTTTTCAGAATTTCTGCTGAAATTGCTGCTTTCGGAACCATGATACTGATGGTGTTGATCGCAAAATACGGATCTGAAACTTCAATATAGCCCTTCAACGGATTGTCTGTTCCCCATGAATTTTTGACCTTAAACAAAGTTTTGCCGCCGGGCGTCTTATCGACACCGACAATGTGCATCAAGTGGTCATCCTGTGTCTCCAGGCGGTCAAAAAGCTCCTGACGGATTTCCTGGCTATAAGGTTTTTCTGTTGCATCGGGTGCAAATTCGGCTCTTTTGCCCGCATCTGCGTGCAGCAGCGCTAAACCCACATCATGCCTGAAGTCAGCATTGCTCACATCAGCGTCCCACATTACAGTATAGCCTTTCATTATCGCATCTTTTGTAATGCTCAGCAATTCATTGAGCGGAACATTATAAAATTGCCCGTTGGCAAAATTATCCGGAATGTCCAGAATGAATTTTGTATAAAACGGATGATGCGTAAAAGAAGTGATGCTCACATAATCATCCGCATTAAACTTCAGTACCTCGCTCGCAAAAGATTTGGCAGTATAACTTTTACCTTTATAATCGAAGTTTTGAGGCGGCACACCCATTTTTTCATTCAGCAGTTTTTCATAACCCGCCAGCCAGTCGGCGGCAATGGGTTTTTTCCTGATCACATTGTCCAGGTAGCTCTTCAGCTGATTTTCCAGCCCCGAATGGTTCGGGCTCTCGCCTTTATAACCCTGAAACGCCTCGTGTGGCATTGCACCGTAAGCGGCTATAGAGTTGAACAGATCATGGCCCAAACCACCCTCGCCAAACTGGGCTTTGCCCTGCCTGCCTACATAGTTCAGGGCTTTGTTGATATAAACACCCCGAACAGTATACATCTCTGAAAGGTTAAACTCGCCCAAACCTTTGCGCAGTTGTTCAGATTCGAGCAGGGACGTGGCAGAATAATTCCAGCAGGTTCCGGTTTCACCCTGACTTTTTACAGCCGTTGCGGCATTTTCCTTCAGCGGTGTCAGCGTAGCTTTCTGGGCACTTGCCAGTAAACCGAACAGTACAAACGGAATTAATACAAAGAATTTTTTCATGCGGTGGCTAGTTTTTCTAAAGTTATGTTTTTTCGGCAGAAACCGAAAGATTGACTTGTCATAAAGCGATTTCAATTATTTACCATTCATTTATTCATGAATTACAGCTCATGATTATCCCTCTTAATTGTCTTGTAATAAGCTTTTTATTGACTATACGGCACATAAATGATCATAAATTCAAGGTATGTTAAGGATTATTATCGCCCGGTATAACGCCCAGATACCTGCTGTTGCCCGCCTGCTTGCCATTCGCCGATCTGAAGCTCATGTAACAGTGCAGATCAGTTCCATCAATATCTGCGGGTAGTGGAAACCTGTATTCCATGGCATATCGATCTACGGCATCTGCAACCGTAACTGCCCGCTGCTTCGTAGGGGAATAGACCAGGAAGGAAGCTCGATCGGTAAATTGACAATACTCAGACTGCGCCTGCAACGCCCACTTGAATACCACCTCATGCCGCATGTCCGGATTCTGAACCAGCGTAATTTCCACACCCTGCGGGCCTGCCACATGCCCCCGGCTATAGACCAGTGCCGGATAATTGAGTACCCAGCTTTCTTCCTGCGGCAAAAAGGCATGCGGATAATTGTATGTATAGGCCGCATTGGCCGTACTGTTATTTTTCGTGTGTTTTTTGAAACCCAGGTTCAGTAATTCGGTAATGCCAGAAAGAAAACTGTTCAACAAGGCAAATTTATGTTGCGCTACCAGCTGTTTTTCCGTTGTCGGTTTGTTGCTTTTGTGATGCAATCCTGTGATTACGTTCTGGTTCCGGCTTCTCCGGCCGATCAGCGGCCCCGTTTTTTTGCGGAAACCGCCAAATATTCCCGTGTTTAAAATTCCCATGTTCCGATCAGTTTAAACTCCCCATATAAGTACTGTTGGCTTGCGCACTTCTGTCTGCCGCAATGAAAGACAGGTAGACATGCATGTGCTGGTCCTGAAGTTCAGCCGGTATAAGGAGCGTATCTTCACCCGACAGGCGGCTGCTGCCAAATAGTTTGTAGGCCAAAGCCTTCGTTTCCGGAAAATAGGCAAGGAGCATAGCCTGGTCGCTTGAATCCGGCCATGCCATCTGCGGGTCAGTGTGCCAGCTAAACTGAAGTCCTTCCGGACTCTGCCCCAACATCGGCGCTACCGCGGGTAAAAGTATTCCCTTGCTTACCAGTATTTTATCATAGGCCAGTTCAAGATCGGGATAAGTTCCCTTAACGATCATTTCGCGTTTTTGTTTCATGCAGATGTTGTGTGCATTCAGATCGGACATTGTCGTTTCTGCAGCATAACCCGTTGTAATAAATGGCAGGATCACGCTGAAAAAACTGCTCATCAGTCCCGTTTGCATGTAAACTCTAAGTTGCTTTTCTGAAGGTGTCAGGTTGCTTTTTCCGATTTCGCGTACTACATTTTTACCATTGAGCTGGTAATAAACGAGGTTGCCGATTTTGCCAGTATGGAGCCCGAAAGGCCCGTTTTTTGCAATTCCCATATCAAGATTATATTAAGTTAGTTACCAGGCCTGAACCCAGCTGAACAAATGTAAATAAAATATTCTTAAATGAAGTACCATTATTACTGAAAATCAAGTAGATATGACAAATATTAATAGGATAATTTTCGGCTTTATCATAGCCTTGGGATAGGGTTGGTATAGCCTTGACATAGCCTTTATATAGCAAAGGCTATCTCAAGGCCAGGCTAAGGCTATGTTGCAGCTTTTTTTTCGTTTGGTTAATCCTGATGATTATATGTGATTTCCCCCTGAGCTATACTTGATTTGCAGGTGCTTTGTCAATAGCACTGTTTTCTATTTGCCAATAAAAACCAATGGCCGTCTATGTAGACAGCCATCGGTGCGGTGGGGAGATAACAAAACAGGGGAATGACATTTGTCATTCCCCTGTTTTGAATTGTTGTATTTATATAGGTAGTTAGTTAGCGGAAAGTGCGGGTAAACCAAATCTTTCTTTGTACATTTTAAGCTGGCCCTTCAGGATCTGACGTGCAACATGTATTCTTGTTTTCACAGTTCCGATGGGGATATTCAGCTCTACGGCGATTTCGTGGTATTTGTAGCCTTCAAAGTATCTTAAAAAGGGCTTAGCATATTCTGGTTGCAGCGAATCCAGGGCTTTATTGATGTCTTGCATGATGAACTTGTTTTCACCAAGGTTATTTGATGCACTGGTTTGCAGCTGGTGCGACGATAAGTCTTCACAGGTCTCGATAATTGAATTTCTCCTTGCGCCTTTGCGATAGTCATTGATGAAGGTATTCTTCATAATGGTGTACAACCATCCTCTCAGGTTTGTTCCCTGTTTGTACAGATCACGATAGCGGATCGCCTTGATGATGGTATCCTGTACCAGGTCATTGGCATCTTCCACATCATTGGTAAATTTCATGGCAAAGCTCTCGAGACAGGATCTGTGGCTACAGATTTCATTGTTTAATGTGACGTTGTTCATAGGTAGATGATTCTAATATTTTTTCTGTTTATCTTAGGTATCAGGGTATTACAATTGCTGTACCAAAATGACGCGGGTATGCGTGTGTTTGAATTCAGCGCATCAATAATGCCTGTTTTTGTTTAAAAAACAGGCAATTGCCCAGGAAAGTAAAATAAAATTTCAAGACATGGAAAATTGGCATAGTTGATGTTGTCAGTGCGGGTGTTTCTGCAGGTATACAATCAATAGCTCTGCAACGCTTTCGATGGTACCGGATATGATTTCGTTTTGGTCTCCCGGGTACCATTTTCTTTCGCTGAAAATTGTCTCTTGTCCTTTAATCCCGTATATAAACATGGTTCCTACAGGTTTTTCGGGCGTTTCGCTTCCGCCTGGACAGGTGAGTCCGGTACATCCGATATGGATATCTGCAGGAATTAACGTTTGAAGTCCGGTGGCGATCGATTTGGTTACAGGCATAGATTCGGGTGTGAATGTTTGGATCTGTTCTGGGGGAACCCCCAGAAGATCTTCTTTAAGGGAAGCATCGTAACAGGCCAGTCCTCCCTTAAGATATTTCCCGGCTTCGGGAGCCAATGAAAACTCGGCGCAGATTCTTCCGGCTGTGGCACTTTCTGCAAAGGCAATGGTAAGTTGCCTTTCAATCAATAACCGGGTGCAGGAGAAAATCAGGTCTTGGTCTGGGTTTTTCATGGTAGAATCGAAATGGCATTAAAGTTAGATGCAAGGATGTGTAAAAAGCCCCAGCGCCATGTGGTGCTGAGGCTTTTCGGTGTACTTTTATTCTGCTGCAGCTGGCTCATTGATTGCACTTACTGCGATTTCTGTCAGAGCAACATCGGTCGCCTTTTCATTGTCGAGGGTAAATTGCAATAGTTCTGCAACATCAGAATGGCCCATGTTCCTGGCAAAAACAACCAGGGTACCATAGGTAGCGATTTCGTAGTGCTCGACTTTCTGTGCCGCAAGGATAAGTCCTGCATCCCGGATCATTGTGCCTGCATCAGTGTCTTCAATGATGCCATTTGCTTCTTCCAGAAGTCCGGCCATTGCATCACATTTTTTTGCCTGTGGTTTTTCTCCCAGCAGTTCAAATACCTGCTCCAGTGTTGCTGCGTGTGTGTTGGTTTCTTCTGTATGTTTTTCAAAAGCTGCGGCCAGTTCGGGGCTGGTTGCTGCTTTTTTCATTTTGGGCAAAGCTTTCGCCAGGTGTTTTTCGGCCCAGTAGATGTCTTTTAATTCGTCAACGAAGAATTCATGAAATTCTGAATTTTCCATTTTTCCGCTTGATTTTGTGGTTGCTTTCGCAGCTGTTGTTTTAGTAGTTGCCATAATTTTAGTTTTTCTAAAGGTTAGATGTGAACGATTAACATGAATTGATTGTGATTGTTTAGATTTTGATAAATTTTAATCTGGATTGATGGTAAATTCAGAAGGCGGCCATAATAAATAGGAACATTGGATTGCGAAAAAGGACTTTTTGTATCTTCCAATAGAAAAGGCTGACCCTGTAAGTTTTAAAAAAACAAATCTTTTTGCGTGGTGTTCTAATTGAAACTTGACCGATATGGATCCTTTTAACATCATTATCAGAGAAAATAATAAGCCAATTGATCTGAACATTCATCCCCAGGAGGCGGGAAGTTTTAAAGTCATTTATCATGGTGCCCTGATCGGCGAGGTCTTTGTGGGCAACGCTGGCTGGGAAGCGGTTACCGCTGACGAACTGCAGCCCGGTGGTTTCCCTGTTTACGAGTATGACGAGAGTTCCGGGCATGAGGAAATTTTGCTCGATAAGGACATCATTCAGTCTATAGGCAGGGCGATAGCTGTGGAAACAAATGGTTCGGTATCCTGAAGTTTTACTTTTTCTTTAGTATCAACAGGCCTGCTGCCGCAATAAGCAGTAATCCTGAAACAAGATATTTGCGATGTGCTCTTGGTTTACCCGGCAATCCCCAGCCGCCATAAATTGCATTTCCGAAACTGACCGGTTCGAACAAGTTACCATCGGTTCTTTCTATGGAGGGGGCTTGCCTGAGGTAGCCTTTTATGACCATTCCGGTTATTGTTCTGGTAATGCCGGGAAAAAAGGCATAAGAAGCTTTCAATAGGAATGATATGCTGCCGATCATTGTTTCTGATCTGGGATTATTGGAAACTTTGACGACTGCTTGTGCGACTCTGACAGGGTCGTAGACCGGAGGTGCTGGTTTAATGCTTTTGCCTGTATAATTTGCAGCATGCTGAATACCGGGCGTATCCAGAAAGGCTGGAAAAAGATCACATACATGAATTTCCGGAAAACCGATAAGTTCGGCCTTCAGTGCAGCAGAGAATCCCCTGAGACCGAATTTACTGGCTGAATAGCCGACTCCATAGGGTACAGGAAGAAAGCCTCCGATGGATATATTGTTGATCAGAATGCCTTTTTTATGTTTTTTAAAATAGGGAAGTACGGCATGCGCGCCATGTATATAGCCCATGAGATTGGTTTTTATGACCTGGTCCAGCACGATAACGGGGGTTTCATCGAACAGGCCGGCCGCCAGAACACCTGCATTGTTTACCCAGACATCTATGCCATCACCGAATTCATCGGCCATGGCCGCCAGATTGATCATGGCTCCGGGTTCTGTTACGTCGGCTTGTACGCATTGAACTTTTGCCCCCAGACTTTCGCATTCTTCGGCCACAGTTCTCAGTTCTGCGATATTTCGGGAGCCTAATACCAGCTTTTCTTTTTTTTCTGCAAAGGCGATGGCGATGGCTCTTCCTGCTCCGCTGGAAGCACCTGTGATTACAATGGTTCTGCTCATTTATTGCGGTATTTATACATACTAACTGTTGTGAATATGTTTTATTAACCCCTGGTACTGCCGATTGTTTCTGTATTCTACATTCATTTTCTGTTATACCTGATATTTAGAAAGAGCATAACCAGGGTCAAGGCGATCGAAAATAAATTGGTTGAGATGATCGGATTTGTATAAATTCCATGGTCCTGTTTCAGTTGATCCGGGGTTTTTCGTTATCGATTTGAAATTTATTTTCGATAGGACCAGTATGTTGATCAGGTATTTAACGCTCCAGGTATGATCTTGTTTGATCCCATTTTTCCGGGCAGGAATGAACTGGTAAACGTTCGTATGCCAGCAACCTGGTGTTTTAAAAATGAAAAAACAATTTTTATTGAAGGGTGTTCGACTAAATACCTAACCCACTTAAAACATCATTATGAAGGCAGCAGTATTTCACAAACCAGGAGACATCAGCTACACGAGCGTAGCTGACCCGCGTATTGAACTGGCAACAGACATTATTTTAAGAGTTACTTCGACCGCGATCTGCGGATCCGACCTGCACATTCTTAGCGGGGCTGTGCCTCAAACCACCGATATGGTGATGGGCCATGAGTTCATGGGGATTGTGGAAGAAGTTGGTGCGGAAGTTAAAAATCTTAAAAAGGGGGATCGGGTGATTGTGCCTTTTCCGATTGCCTGCGGGTCGTGTTTTTTCTGCAACCACGGGGCTTCTCCGAGTTGTGAAAATTCAAATTATAAGCATTACGGGCCAAATGGTGATATGATGGATCAGAAAGGTGCGGCATTGTTTGGGTATACCGACCTGTACGGTGGTTATTCGGGCGGTCAGGCTGAATATGTTCGTGTTCCTTATGCGGATGTAAGCCCGAGAATCATTCCGGACAACATTACAG
>DATFQH010000024.1:0-16020 GCA_035264385.1 Pedobacter sp. | reverse complement strand
CGCCTTCGAGCGCTACTCTCTGAATATGAACATGGAATTCAAACCTTCTAAAAGATTGCAGTTCAATGGTACTTTGATGTCTTCATTGGGTAATATATCTAAGGGTAGTGGTCTTGGTCTTTTACAGGATGGTGTTGCTTCTAACGGGCAGAACTCTTCGTTACTTCCAGGCCCTTCTTTCTTCGTGGCAACGAGTGATGTATTGTCTGCGCTTACTGTAAGGAATGATGCCGGTCCTAAATATGTGCGTGCGAACGTGGAGGCTAAGCATGAATTGATCCCGGGTTTGACTTTGAGTTCAAACGGTAGTTATTCTTACAATCAGGATCACTCAGATTTGTTCACTCCGGCAGCAGCAAATGGTCAGTTTGCGAAATATGAACGTTTTAGTTCATTTACTTCCGAATTGTACAACAGGAACAACGTTTCCTACACAAAGACTGTTAATGAGAAACACAACTTTTTCGTCAACTTGTTTAGTGAGCTTTATGTGAGAAACGGTCAATCTTCTATGACGCGTTTAGAGCGTTTGCCAAATGACCAGTTCGAAGGTCCTTTGGGTTATGATGGTTACTTTTCAAGAGGTGGTGGTATTTTGGACAGAAGTTTTATTGATCAGAAGATCGCTTCATTTGCAGCGGCTTTTACTTATGACTTTGAGAAAAAATATATTCTTGATGTGACTTACCGTATTGACGGTACATCTGATAGCGGTAGCCAGGATCCATACTCGAAAAACCCTTCAATTGGTTTAAAATGGAACTTTAACAAAGAAAACTGGTTAAAAGATTTTAAATGGCTGAATTATGGTGATATCAGGTTAACAGCAGGTAAGAATATTTATCCGGTTGGTAGCTTAATTCAAATTTATGGAAAATATGTACCTCGTAACTTTTATAACAACCAACCACGTGTAGGTATCGATTATGAACAAATTCCTAACCCGATTTTGAAACCTAAAAGTGTAACACAGTACAATGCCGGTTTCGACTTAGGTTTGTTTGACGGTAAACTGGATGTGATCTTTGATACTTATTTCAAGCAAGTGGATAATGAGTTGTTCACAAACTATCTGGGAACCTCGCTAGGTTTTGAGAAATTTACAAGTAACGATGCTGCTTTGGTTAACTATGGTTATGAACTTTCATTGAGTTCAAGGCCGCTACCTAAAACCAGCAAAGTTACCTGGCAGGTATCGGTTAACGGAGCATGGAATACGGATATCCTGACCAAGCTTCCAAATGAATACAACGGTCAGTATATCGAATTTGACTTTATCAGTGGTTATAACCAGCATTTAGCTAAACGTGTGGGCCGTAACTCACTGGCCAACTACCTATTCGTAAATCAGGGTGTATATGGCAATACTGCTGATGTACCTGTAGATCCGATCACTGGTTTGCGCTACAGAAACGCAGGCGGTGGCCGCGGTGATCTGCGTTCATTCCAGGGTGGTGATGCAAGGTTTTACGATGCCAACGGAGATTACGTTTTGGATACGAGAGATTTACAAGTTACAGGTAACACGCAACCGGTCTTGACTGGAGGTCTGTCTAATACTGTGAGCTATAAAAATGTCTCTGTTAACGTTTTTGCGTCATTTACAGCGAAACGTTCGATCCTGAACAATGCATTGGCTGATCGTTTGAGATTGCTTTCTGATCCATTTGGCAGAAAAGATGGTATTATAGGTAACGATACTAAAGCGGTTGTTCCAATCGCAGATTTGAATATCTGGAGACAACCAGGTGATAACTCGACTTATGGTAACGCTTACAATTATGCGCATAATGCATTTACGCAGCCGTTCAGATATGAACAAACTTTATGGCAGGAAGAAGGAAGTTACTTCAAAATCAACCAGGTGACGATCTCGTATAATTTCGAGAAAAAACTGGCTAGAAGGATTGGTGTGAATGCGATTCGTCCGTATGTGTCGGCGCAAAACCTGGTAACTTTCTCTAAATATTCAGGACCGAATGCTGAGAACGTATCTGCGATTGGTCGTGATGGTTCAAACGGTTATCCGGTACCACGTACTTATACATTTGGTTTGAACGTAGAATTTTAATTGAAGTCAAAAATAGAAGATATGAAAAAAGTAATTATTTGCTTATTAATAGCTGTAAGCGCTTCGCAATATGGATGTAAGAAATTCCTGGATATTACACCTAAAGACAAGCTGACAGGTAACAATTTTTATCAGGATGCGAATGATATTGAGTCGAACATTACAGATATGTACGGTATGCTTTTCGATAAATATACCAGGACGGCTTTTGCCGGTGCGACGGGTGAATTTCGCTCGGGTGAGGTAGTTCCTGCACTGCAGGGTGGTGACGGTCGCTACGGTAGCGCACGTTTGGGAGGACATAGGAGAATAGCTCCAAACCCGTCTGGTAGTACCGACAGGCAGAACATACCAACCACCGCTGTAAACGACAGGACTAACATGCTTGAGGCCCTGGCAAGAAACCAGCCTTGGGATGGATACCGTTTTTGGGATCTGACTTACTGGAACGAATATTACCGGGTAATTCAGAGTGCGAATATTCTGGTAAGTAAACTTGAAGAGGGAATCCCTGCTTTAACAGATGCCCAGACTAAACGTTTTTTAGGAGAGGCGAAGTTTATCAGGTCTTTCTCCTATTTTACCATGGTTCGTTTATATGGTGACGTAGTTTATTATACGAATGCCTTCCAGAAGGATCCGCTGCCTAGAGAGAACATGGTGAGTGTGATTAACAAATGTATTGCTGACGTAATCAGCAATAGGAAAGATTTGCCGCTGACGTTTTCTGATCCTTCACAAAAGGGGGTAAGAGCGTCTCAGGGTGCTGCCATCGGATTGTTGATGAACATGTATATGTGGAATGCAGGTTTCGACCTGCCAAACAGAAATGCATATTGGACAGAAACTGTAAAATTGGGTGAAGAGATTATGAGTAGCGGTGCCTTCCGTCTCCTTAACTTGTCGGAATGGGCTACAGTTGCAAAAGGACGTTCTGATGAGAGTTTGTTCGAATTGTTCAGAACCCTGAATTACAATAACGACAGAAATAACCCATTCGAGCAGGCTTATGCTTATTCACCGTTCGGTGATGCGTTCATCCACTTTCCTTACAAGCAACCTGAGTATACGCACCGTTTCAGTTTCAACGTATTTACTTCAGATTACATGCATAAACTGTATCCTGATGAAAGTGATGGCCGTTTGATCACCTGGTTCGTTGCTCCTTTTGACCAGAATCCAGAGACTTTTCAATTGAGAAAGTTCGCACTGAATACTTTTGCGGATGCGAACAGACCTGATCTTGATTTGAATCCGGATAATACTTATCTGATCATGCGTTATGCCGATGCCATCTTGTTGAGGGCCGAGGCGGAAGCCAATCTTGGTGATGACAACGCGGTGATAACCCTCAATACGCTCAGAGAAAAACGTGGTGCAGCTGCTTTTCCGGGCCAATATGATGTTAACATCAAGGATGCGATTTTCCTTGAGCGTGCGAAGGAACTGATGGGAGAAGGCAGCAGGTATTTTGACTTGGTGCGTACCAGAAGGGTTTTGAGTAAGACGTGGACAGATAACCCACTGACTTCTGATAAATTCAATAGGGGTGGATGGACTTTTCCAATTGACCAATCCGCTTTGTTTAATAATCCGTATATGCAATTGAATTCATATTGGATTGGTACAGGCCTTTAATTAATTAAGATTTAATACGATATGAAAAATACTATGTTTAAATATATCAAGCCGGTAGCAATTTGCTCAGCATTGCTGGTCATGATGTTTGCTTCCTGCAAGAACGACGATTATTATCAGGATGGCGGTAAGGCTGAACCTAAATTCAATGGCAATATTATGCAGTATCTGGAATCCAATCCTGCTAAATTTGATACCATCGTTCAAATTATAAAATTGGCTGACCTGGAAGGCGTGCTTAGTAATGAAGAGGTTACTTTTTTCTGTCCGACTGATGAAGTGATCAGACGGACGATTGGAACGGTTAACCGCGTTTTGGATGATCCTTACAAAGGACAATTGAATCAGTATTTGTTTGACTTAGGAAAGGATACCATTGCCAATTTTAGCGACGTGCCTTCAAATATTTGGAGAAAATACCTGATGCGTTATATCTTCAAAGGAAAAAATGTGCTTAAAGACTATCCTCAATTGGATTTTGGGCTGACGCAGTTGTATCCGGGTGGTTTTTACCGCGGTTACAATGATGATTTGTCAAATATCGGTGTGGTTTATAATTCCACAAACGGTGTTGCCTATACAGGTTATCGGCAGCTGAGTATTTCATTCATACGAGACTCTTCAACTCCCGAACTTTCTATTTCTGCGGCGGTGGCGACTTCTGATGTACAACCCAGCAATGGTGTGGTCCATGTACTTGCTGTTACCACAGGACAATTTATTGGCGAAACCTATACGGACCCAGGTGGAAGTATGTTTGGCTTTGGGGATGATTTTTGGGTAGATGTAATTTTCAACCGATAGGAAAGTTTTGTTATTAGAACATTAAAATAAAGATTATGAAATTAAAATATACTGGATTACTACTCATTTGCGCTGCTACGCTGATGAGTAGCTGCCAAAAGGAGTCAGAGGTTTTTAGCGATCCGTATGCAGGCGGCAAGGATCCCCTTGGTATTATCGTCAATAAGCAACAGGTACCTGTACCTGCCGCTGGTGAGGCCGGTACAGAGGTTACCATTACTGTAAAAGGAGCGAAGAAGTATAAGGATGACGGAAGCCTTAAATTCCTGTTCAATGGGGAGGAAGGTGAGATCACTTCTGTTACTGAGGACGTGATTAAAGTTAAGGTGCCGGGAAGGGCCAGTTCGGGGATCACCTCGTTTATGGTTGGCGGACAACTGGTATTTGGTCCGGATTTCACGGTGCTTGGTAAGATCAATAAGGATTTTACCTATAAGGTCGTAAACGGAACCAATAATTATATTGTCCGTGCGTTGACTGTACAGAATGGCAACAACTTATTTTTGGGAGAATTTACCAACTTTGACAATAAGGGTATCGTAAGGGAAATCAGACGTATTGTGAGAACCTTGCCGGATGGAACTTATGACCGTACCTTGCTGTCCGGGTCTGGGTCCAATGGTACACTTCGCGATTTGGCGGTAGTGAATAACTTCTGGTACATCGGTGGTACTTTTAGTGGTTATGCCCAGAGAGATGGTATTAGTAACATTACCCGATTGACCAACGCAGGTCAGATCGATACGGTACAGACTGCCACTTATGAAAACAGAACTAAATTTGTATCGAGGTTTAATGGTGGAACCAACGGCGAAATCATGCATGTGTATCCTTCAGGTAACCGTGTAATCGTTACGGGTAATTTTACCTATTATGTGAGCCGAATTTACGATCAGCCTTCGCGTTTGTACAAAGACAGTACGATAATTGACAGTACTGACGTTCGTCAGCTGGCAAGGTTAAATGTTGACGGTTCTTTGGATAAAACCTGGAGATTTGATCCAAATGCCCCGGGGTACAAAGGGAAGCTGGGAAGAAGTTTGCCCGGTGCAAACGGTCCAGGTACTACCTTGATGCATAGTGATGGTAAGATTCTATTCTACGGCCAGTTTTCAACTTTTGATAACGTTAATGCCGGAAATATCGTTCGCTTGAAGGCAGATGGAACTATTGATGAAACCTTTAATGCTGGTACAGGTTCAGATGAGTTTATTCAGTATGTAAGTTACAATGCTACTTTGAATAAATATCTTGCTGTTGGAAGGTTTAAATCGTTTAATCAGACGCCTTCTTTATATATGGTGATGTTAAACTATGACGGATCTGTAGATCAAAGTTTCAAGCCTAAAGCCTTCGAAGGTGGATTGCCTTTGTTTTGCAAGTTGTTTGATGACGGGCTGGCTTTGATTAACGGTAACTTCAAAAAATATGACAATGTTGCCCGTAATGGATTTTTCGTTACTGACCAGACGGGTGAGCTTAAGGAAGGCTACAATACGATAGGTAATTTGAGCGGCCAAGTTTTCGATATATTGGAGACTACTTCGGCAGATGGTAAACGGGCCTGGTTGCTGGTTGGATCATTCTACAACTTTGATAATCAGCCAACAAATAACATGGTTAGGGTAACAGTAGAATAAGTGAGAGATGATAAATAGTTTTAGTAAAAACCGAATGAAAAATAAACTAATGAGTATGAAAAATTTTAGGATTCAGTCGTACGTTGGGGTTGTTGCACTATCCTTGATCGCCTTAGCATCTGCCTGTAACAAGGGTTTCGATAAGGTGATACCGGATTCGCCATCTAACGAGGATACGATACAATTTAGAGCACCTAAAGTGCTTTACATTATTGCCGATGGTGCACGCGGACCGGCAGTGAGGGATGCAGCTATCCCGAATTTGAAGTCACTTTTGCCATCGTCTATCTATACGTGGAACGGTATTGCTGACACGAGTAAAAATGACGCGACCAATTGGGCCGATATGCTAACTGGTGTAAGAAAGGAAAAGCACCAGGTTTTGGGTAATGATTTTGCTAATAATAATCTGGACCAGTATCCGGTTATCTTTGAGCGCATCAAGGAGGTTAATCCACAGATTCGTATTGCGTCTTACGCTACATCTGCTGGCTTGAAAAACAATCTTACCGCTGGTGCCGATGTATCTGAAGTTGTTGCAGATGATAATGTTTTAAAGAATACGCTTGTTGAAGTCTTAAAAAGCGACACTGCTGGAATCATTGTCGGAGAATTTTCTGGTATAGAAAAGGCTGGTAAAGCTTCCGGCGTATGGGGTCTTACTGACGCCGGTTACAAACAGGCCATTGCTGATTTTGACACCAGGGTTGGTGAACTTATTGCCGCCGTGAAAACCAGACCAAACTACGCTAAAGAAAACTGGTTGATCATCGTAACTTCAAATAGGGGAGGTGCATTTACGCTTCCTACTTCCGAGGACGATAAAACCTTATTTAGTAATACTTACGCACAGACATTTACTATTTTCCAAAACTCTGGCTACAGACCTACCTTTATTGGGAAACCATTCCTTGGCAGCTTCTTTAGTGGCAAAGGGATTAGGTTTAAGGGTGATCCTGAAAAGAGTGCTGGTTTAGTAAGTGCAGGTTTGTCTAAAGAATTCAATTTTGGAACAAATACAGATTTTACAGTATCAATTAAGATCAAAAAAAGCAGTCCTAAAAACACCAGTAGCGGTCAATACTGGTATCAGTGGCCATCTATTGTTGGCAAGCGGACAAATGTTGGTTGGGGTGGAACCACGGCAAATCCAGGATGGGATATCTGCTTGTTCTACAACCGTTGGAGGTTAATGGAGCAAGGCGGTGACGGTAACCAGAACGGTGAAGAAATCCCTGGTTTAGATTTTTCTGGGAATACCTGGCATGACTTGACTTTCGTAGTGGAGAAAAAAGCCGATGGCAGACGTTATGTAAGATTGTATACTGATGGTGTTAAGGGTATTACCGGTACTGGAGACAAAGATCATAATAACATCAGTAAAGAGGACAGAGTTTTAGCAGGAACGCCGAACTTTGACAACAATGCGCAGATGCGTGTAGGTTTTGCACCTGGCGAGGTCGATGCTGACAAAGGATATATCAATGTTCAGCTGCGCGAACTGAAAATCTGGAAAAAAGCTTTATCTGAGTCAGTAATTCAAGCTTATGCATGTGATGCGAGCATGGACGAAAGTCATCCTGACTGGGAAACAGTTTTGGGTTACTGGCCAATGGATGAAGGTGATGGTGGGACGTTGAAAGATTTGGGACCTTTTGGTGCAGATTTTACGATGCAGGGTACCTACGCATGGGAAACTTTTGAAGATTTGATTTGTTCTCCTAGTAACAGTAATTTAAGTACACTTGTACCTAAAAATTCTGATATTCCTACACAAATCCTGGGCTGGTTCAATATCGCTCGTCAGGATTCATGGGGACTTGATGGTAGGGTTTGGATCTCTAACTAATACACAATGGGGATCTATACTCAACGCGTATAGATCCCCATTACTAATTGAGCATATATAACATATACGACATGAAAAAAATATTTACATATTCCAAGTTTTGCTTGTTCGCATTACTTGCTTTCTCAATCGCATCATGCGAGAAGGAAAAGCTTTCAGAGGTGATTACAGCTGTTGACGGTGCGAAGGTAAGCCTGGCGCTACCTAATATGGTTGAAGTAGCTGGTGGAGACAATTACTCGCTGGACAACAGTAAATTGATTGTTCCTGTGACCATCGAGTTCAACGGGGCTACGACAAAGGCATTTACCGTACAGACTGCTATAAATACTGATACTGTTGCTACGCTCGTTGCTAATCAGGTATTACCTGCGGGTACTGTGGCACTGGTTGAAGGAAAGTATTCGATTCAGCCTGTGGTGGACATCGCTTATGGTGTTACCAGCGTGTCACTGGATATTGTAATCGACAGGTCATTTATGGAAATCAACTACGGAAAGAATCTGGCGTTGGTACTTAAAATGTCTGATCCTGCCAAAGGAAACGCCTTAGCTGCTGGTAAAGCTGCTACTATTATTTTGATTAAAACTGGCGAGACCATTGCGCCCGAAGGTGTGCATTATGTAAAATTCAACAATAGTACAAAACTGCTGAACATTCCTCTTGGACCTAATAACCTTGGATATGTTAGAGGATCTCAGGATCTTACGATGGCCTTGGAGCTTGCTTTGACTGGTCAGGCAGGTGCAGGATTTTTTGTCGATTTAGTTAAAGATCAGACTGTAGTAGACGCCGCAATCGCAAATGGATCTATTCCTGCAGATGTTGTTAAATTAGACAATGCAAACTGGAGTGTTTCTGTGCCTAAAGTTCCTTTTGAAGCAGGTAAGAATACTGCGCCCTTTAATGTGAATCTTCGGGTATCTGCATCTATAGCGTTCAGCGGAAAAATCGCCATGGGTCTTAGAATAGCGAATCCAACCAGGTGGCAGTTAGCAACAGCAAATACGACATTAGTCGTTTTGTTTGATCCTGCGCATTTGGGTAGAAAGCCTTTCAACGCCAATCCTTTTGTCATTAAGGGAGGTATAGGTGAGCAATCTGACTTTATCCCTGCATCTAATTATGATTTTGGTGGAGAAGGCGTTGCTTATCACGACAATGGTGGTAGAGATGGCGGACAGTTCAGAAGACCTGATGAAGTAGATATCGCAGATAATAACATCACAATCGGCTGGACAAATGCAGGTGAGTGGTTAACCTACACGGTAGTGGTTGAGGCTGATGGAGAATATGAACTGGATGCTACACTTGGTTCGCCGAATTCGGATTCACAGTATTCTGTGTTCTTCGGACTTCAAAACGTTAGTGGCGTATTGACGGCTAAACAGACTCCCGGTGGTTACGGTGACCAACAACCTAACTACAGTAAAGTTAATCTTAAAAAGGGAACTTACATTGTTAAGTTTTTCATGGACAGACCTCCTTATGATTACAAGGGGATGGCATTTAAAAGAACCAAGTAGATGATATAAGTGACTTGGCGTCACGATTTCTTAAGTAGACGGTGTCCATAAATTATGGACACCGTTTTTTTATGCAATACGCTATCCCGATGAGTACAGCTAATTGATTTCATTAACGATATGTAGTGCGGGTTCGTTGCCAGATCAACCATTGCTCCTTCCGCTTTCGTAACAATTAGGTTGTAATTCGGCTGTTTTAGGTAACAATAAATATACAATCTTGAAAAAGATAGCCTATTTTCTTTTCTTTGTAGAGGTAGGTAAATCGTTTCAGCATAGTCAATTTGGCTGTTTTATGCATGGACTTTTTTGCGAGCCGGATCTTTGAGAGAAGTTATCGGGTTGGTTATCTGCCATAAACATTGCAACTGAAAACACACAAATATTATTCTCGATGAAAAAACTATTTAAACCACTAGCCTTTATTTTACTGGCTTCCGCGGCCATGTCATGTTCAAGCTCTGATGAAGTAATTGAAGAGCAAGTTGTTGACGGCACAAGACCCTTCGTAGATTTTGAATTTGTACCTACGGCAGATCCCTTCACTTTCGATATCGTTACTAAGGCAGAGAACTTCAAAACACTAGAGTGGCGGTTTGGTGACGACAGTTTGGGTACCGCCGCAACCAATGTGCACAGATACGCCACAACCGGTGACTACGATGCAAGTTTAACAGCTATTGCTGAGTCTGGTTTGACTTCTCAAAAGGTGTATGTTGTGAAGCTCAAAGCCGATAGCATAGCTAAGTTAAGTGCTGTGAAGACGGGTAAAGAAAATGAGGTAAAATTTACCGTCGATTCAAAAGCTGACATAGCTTCTGTATTGTGGAGCTTCGATGCTGAAACTAAATCGACTGCTCTTAATCCTGTGAAAACTTATGCTGTTGGGACGTTGAATCCTTTTACCTTTAAACTTACCACTAAGCAAGGCTCGGTTTTAGAAGTCACCAAACTTGCGAGTACAGAAGGTGTAATGACTGAGATTACAAACCTTAGTTCAGTATCTGTATCTAATGAAAACGGAGGTGGACCAAGAGCTGCTGAAGGTTCGGTAAGCCTTACGGACGCGAATGTTGAAACCAAATTTCTAACGTCGTGGCCCGGCTCTTTTTGGGCGCAATTTAAATTTGTTACTCCCCAAACAGTTAAATTTTATGGTATTGGGTCTGCAAATGATGCTCCAACCAGGGATCCTAAGGATTGGACGCTACAAGGATCCAATAATGCTACAACCTGGGAGACTATTGACACACGGGCAGGTATCGCATACAATGGTGATTATAAAAAGATGTTTTATTACGCTGTGAAGTCGCCAAAGGCATTTTTATACTATAGATGGAATGTAACTGCGCATAATGGAGACGGAGGGTTCCAGGTTTCTGAATTTAGATTGTATAAGTAACATAATTGTTACAATACAATATAGTTCCGTTTTTATATATTTAGGTATTGTTTAAGTCCAGAGCGAGAGGCACAGTAGTGTGATTGCTCTGGAATTTACAGAGCCTAAATTTAACAGAGACAGGGATAAGCTTTTCAAGTGGGTCTATCGGTTATTAGGTGATGTATTGATCTTAAATTTACTAAAACCAAATATAATACCCATATGAAAAAGGCATTCAGACCATTGCTGATTTTGTTTAGCGCTTGTTTGTTATTCGCGTGTTCCGATAGTGATAACGTAATAGAAGAACAAGTGACGGACCAGAAAAGACCACTTGCCACCTTCGAGGTAACTCCAGGTGATGACCCGTTTACATTTAATTTCAAGAACAATTCGACAGACTTCAAAAGTATTGAATGGCGGTTCGGAGACGATAGTTTGTCTGTAGAAGATGATCCGAGTCACGTTTTCCTAAGTGATGGTAAGTTTGAAGTTACTTTGACTGCGACTGCTCCTGATGGCAGCACAGCGAAAAAGGTGCAAGTTATTGAAATTGATCCAGAGAAAGTAGCTAAAATAACCGCAAAAACATTTGGCCCTGGTGCGGATAACAAAGTAAAATTCACAGCCGCTTCAGAGGCGACCATTGCCAGTGTGAAATGGGATTTTGGTGACGGCAGTGCGGTATCCAATGATTTGTCTCCTGTACACCAGTACGATCCTGCCAAGCTGGTAACAGCAACGGCAACGGTAGTTACCGATAAAGGTTCGACTGTTGTTGTAAATAAGCTGGTTTCCAGTAGTGGTACATTGGTAGAAATTATCAGTAACTACCTGGTTAACGTTGGGCCTAAATTCATTGCTTCACAAAGAGTTGGTGGCAGATGGGGTGTTGTGGCCGATTGGAGAGTGAACGATGCTGTAAAACAGAGAGAAGGCGGCATGGGCGGCTGGGATGAGTGGGAAGGCAATAGTATGTCAATGGAGTCTTGGGGAAGTGAACCGGATATTGTTAATGGAAAAATCGAACAGACATCACTGGTACCTGTTCCTGCAGGAACTTACTATTATGAGTTGAAGTTCCATGATTACTCTTCTAAAGATCAATTGTATTCGGTGGCTGCAAAAGGAAACAACCTTCCGGATGTTGGTAATATAGAAAACAACCCTGCTAATGTACTTGGATTCACTAAGATTCTAGGATCAGCAACTAATGGTCCTGCTATATATACCAAGTTTGTAAACCCGGCTACGCAATTCGTGACTTTCGGTTTCGTTGCCACATTCTTACAGCCTGATCAAAACTTTAAGCTTACAACCATTAGGTTGTACAAACAGGATGAATAAAATTTATATTCAATTCTGATACCGGAACCCAGCTGTCTTTTTAGGCAGCTGGGTTTTTGATGATAGACCTATTATGTTTAACTGATAACACAAATGATAAAAAAGTATTTTCTATTCCTACTCGGCGCCTTGCTTTGTCCGGGCGCCTTCGCACAAGTAAAGCAGGCACCTGCTTATCCACTGATTACCCATGATCCTTATTTTAGTATCTGGTCTAATACAGATCAGCTGAACCAATCCGTAACCAAACATTGGACGGGCGCAGAACAGTCGCTGCTAGGTGTAATTAAAGTAGATGGTAAATCCTATGGCTTTCTGGGGGCAATGGAACAGACCTACAAAAACGTGCTTCCTGCATCCGACGATCTGGCTTATAATTTTAAATACACTGAATCTGAGCCGTCTGAAGACTGGAACGCGGCTGGTTATAATGATGCAGACTGGAAAACCGGTGCTGCGCCCTTTGGAGATGCAGAACATTTAGCTAAGACAGAATGGAAAAGTAAAGACCTTTGGGTAAGGCGTACATTTGATCTTGCCAGTTTAAACCTGAAAGACCTGAGTCTGAAATTGAATCACGATGATGACATAAAAGTTTATCTCAACGGTGCACTGATTTATGAGCACAAAGGCTGGACGGACAATAAATTTGTTTATATTCCATTGAAAGCCGAAGTGCTTAAAAGCCTGAAGAAAACAAAGAATATATTAGCTATTCATATCGCCAATACAGCAGGGGGGCAGGGTTTGGATGCGGGATTGGTTGCTAAAGCGCCAGTATTAAATCCTATTCTTGCAGCTCAGCAAAAGAGTGTCAATGTAACGGCTACCCAAACCAGATATGAATTTAAAGCGGGCGGAGCGGACCTTTCCATAACCTTTACTTCACCTCTTCTATTAGATGATCTGAACCTGATATCCCGCCCGGTGTCTTATATCACTTATAAGGTAAAGTCGAATGATAAAAAAACACACCAGGTTGAAGTTCTGTTTAATGCCTCTACAAATATTGCGGTGAATACACCATCGCAGGAGGTCCGTGCCGAAAGCAGTGATTTCGGTCCTTTGTCTATCCTTAAGGCCGGTACACTGGAGCAGCCTGTTCTTCAAAAGAAAGGGGACAACCTCAGAATTGACTGGGGTTATATGTATGTAGCCACGCCAATGAGTAACGGCGCTACGCAATACGTTGTGCCACAGAAAGATGCCATACGCGATTTTAACAGCAAGGCCATGATCAAAAGACCAACCTCATTAACCGGAACGAAACTTTCTTTGAGTACCGTACTTAGGTTTGGGAAGGTAGGTGCTGCCGCAAAGCAACAGTATGTAATGCTTGGATATGATGATCTTGAATCAGTTCAGCTTTTTGGCGAAAATCTAAAAGCTTACTGGAATAGTGACGGCTCTAAATCCTTTAATAGTGAACTGGTAAAGTCTAACACCGATTATGCACAGCTTATGGCAAGGAGCAATACTTTCGATGCTGCCATGTACAAGACGGCATTGAATGGCGGCGGAGAAAAGTATGCTAAGTTATGCGTGTTGGCCTACAGGCAGGCTATTTCAGCCCATAAGCTCGTAAAAAGCCCTCAGGGAGACTTATTGTTCATGTCTAAGGAGAATTTTAGCAATGGCTCTATTTATACCGTCGATGTAACTTATCCTTCCGCACCACTATTTCTGGCTTATAATCCGGACCTTGTAAAAGGCCTCCTGAATGGGATTTTCTATTACAGTGAAAGCGGTAAATGGAAGAAGCCATTTGCTGCGCATGATCTGGGTACCTATCCATTGGCAAACGGACAGACCTATGGTGAGGATATGCCTGTGGAAGAATCAGGGAATATGCTGATCCTTACTGCTGCTATCGCAAAAGCTGAAGGTAACGCCGATTATGCCAGAAAGCATTGGAAAACTTTAGGTATCTGGGCTGATTACCTGAGCAAAGAAGGATTTGATCCGGGCAATCAATTGTGTACAGACGATTTTGCCGGCCATCTGGCCAGAAATTCAAATTTGTCAGTTAAGGCGATCGTTGCGCTGGGTGGATACGGACAACTGGCCGCGCAGCTGGGGGAAACGGCTGAGGCTAAGAAGTATACAGAGATGGCTAAAGCAATGGCTCTGAAGTGGATGGAAATGGCAAAGGATGGCGATCATTATGCTTTGACTTTTGATAAAAAAGGTACCTGGAGCCAAAAGTATAACCTGGTATGGGATAAGTTATTGGGCTTAAATCTGTTTCCAAAGGAGGTTTATGATACAGAAATTAAATATTACCTGACCAAACAGAACGAATTCGGATTGCCTCTGGACAGCCGTAAAACCTATACAAAGTCTGACTGGATCATCTGGACATCAGTTCTTGCGGACAACGACAGTGATTTTCAGGCCTTGATCAACCCGGTTTATAAGTATGCCACCGAGACTTCATCGAGGGTGCCGGTCAGCGACTGGCATGAAACGACTACAGGAAAGATGGTTGGTTTTCAAGCCAGAAGTGTGGTTGGTGGTTATTTTATCAAAATGCTGGAAAAAGTCTGGAAGAAGTAGGAGAAATAGGTTATTAACAAGAAGCCTCATTTGATAGCAAATGAGGCTTCTTGTTAATAACCTATTTCTTCCCCAGGCATTCGTAGATTTCGGTAAACAACAGCCCGCTGCCACCCCCGTAGTGATGCACCACCGGTACCTTAACCCTTGATTTTGCGATCACATCCTCAAGTTCTTTTTCCTCTTCGGCCGACAGACCGGCTCCAATTAGCACCATGTCATAAGCAGCTGATTTGAATACGGTTATCGCCTCTTCTAATGAATGCGCACCGGTACCTTTCATTTCAGCGTTAGCATTGATCAGCCTTACAATTGTATTCAGAATTTCCTGCTGGGTGCAGACAACTAAGATCCCGGTCTCTTTCATAAATTCTAAGATAAGAAATTAAAATTTCATTGGCACTTCCATCAGAAGAATCTGAGCATCAGCAGTAACTTCAATCCTGACACGATCTGTGTCCCACACACCATACCCGTCCCGGTCGTTTAGTATTTGCTCATTAATCTTAACCGAACCATTCAAAATGAACACGTAAAGTCCGTTGCCTGCATTTTTCAACTGATAGGTGGCTTCGGTGCCCTGTTCAAACCTGCCAATATTAAACCAGGCATTCTGATAAACCCACACACCATCATCCTCTTTGTCCGGAGACAAGATCTGAGTAAACGCATTGGGTTGCATCAACCCATCGTACCTCAACTGCTGATACCTTGGTGACACATTTCTTTGATTTGGAAACAGCCAGATCTGCAGGAACTGCACAGGCTTTCCCTTATCTTTATTAAACTCCTTATGGTAGATCCCCGTCCCTGCACTCATCACCTGAATCTCACCAGATTCTATTACCGCAACATTATCCATGCTATCCTCATGCTGCAGCGCACCCTCCAGGGGAATAGAAATGATTTCCATATTGTCGTGGGGATGTTCGCCAAAACCTTGTCCTCCGCTTACCCAGTCGTCATTCAAAACCCTCAATGCACCAAAGTTGATGCGTTCTGCGTTATACTGCGTGCCGAAACTGAAGGTATGAAAGCTTTTAAGCCATCCATGATCAGATTTATCCCTTGTCGCTGCCAGATGTAATACTGTTTGTGCCATTGTTGATTCTTTTAATTGATAACACAAAATTACGTTGCCTGTTTATTTAAAATCTTACCATAGAATAAGAAATGATCCGCAATATATTCGGATATTTAAACTA
>DATFQH010000023.1:0-18187 GCA_035264385.1 Pedobacter sp. | reverse complement strand
TACCCGAATGGGTACCTGTAGCGATCTTAGAATCGAGGGTGAAACTTGTATTGTCTTCAATTAGCAACCAGGTAGGTGTTTGTAAAGTTGCACCAATTCTAAAATTTTCCACAGGTCTTACAATAACGCCCAATCTTGCATTAAACCCTGAACCAGTAGTTTCCTGATTTTTTCTGAAAGAAAGACTGTAATTGGAATCTTCAGTAATGTTATAACCAGCTTCAGTAAATTCGCTGTCATTGGTATAACGCACATTAACCAGGCCAACACTGGCTCCAATATAAACCTGGTTAGAGATATTCAACGCCCCACCAGCGGTAAGTTCTGAGGTAGAACCACTCCTCATTTCAACCTGCCTCTGATCTACAGGGACCTCTGTTTGCGCAAAATAATCTGGTGTCGCACCCTGGCTTGCCGGGCCAAAACCAATGATATATCCCTGATATGCCATATCAGTTATCGATCCTTGATCCAGATCATCGGGAACAATATTTATCCGGTTTGCCCTCTGACTAAAAAAGTCAGCAATGGAGTTTTCCCCGTTTTTACCGGTATACTGAAACTCTGCCCCAAAATCGTTGTTTCTTACATACCCTAAACCAAAAACAGTGCTGATTACACCAGTTTGCGTATCTTCTCCCTTTGCTCTCAGGGAAGGGCTATAAAACACAACTCCAAGATTATTCAGATTTAAGTTGTCTTTGGAAGATGAAGTGTTTGCCGTTAAATAGTTAGCCTTTCCACTCATGCTATTAAATTCAGGAGTGAGGCTAAATTCAGATTTGGTAAACAAACCAAGCCCCGCAGGGTTGCCGCCTAATGAACTCATGTCGCCACCAACACCAATTTGAGCTCCTCCCATACCTTTAAACCTCGCAGTACTTCCAAAATTCGACTGAGAAAACTTTAAAGCATCAGGTGTATAAGTTTGCGCATATGTTGTTCCTGCAGCGGTTACTATAACCGCCAGGGATAATAATAATTTCTTCATTTTTAAAATGATTTGAGTTTGTTAATAAACCCCATAGTTACCCTATGGAGTTATCTTATTAGCCCCTTCCGGCTCTTGCAGGTCTTGAACCACTACTACTGCTGCCGCTACCACTGCCAGAACTTCTGCTGCTACCTGAACTGCCTTCACTGCTTCTTGCCGGCGGAGTATAAGCAGGCCTTGTAGCTTCAGGCTGACGTGCTGGAGCAGTATTGCTTTGACCTCTTGTTGGTCTTACGCTCTCAGATTGTTCACGTGCAGGTCTGGTACTGCTGGTTCTTCCAGAGGTATTGCCCGGATTATTTCCATCATATGTTGCGGCTCTACCACGTCTTGAAATTACATTGCCGTTATCATCCGATCTAACCGTTCCACGTCCGTTAGCTGCTCTGCCCAAACTGTTCCGGTTAGAACCCACTCCATTTTCTCTGCCCAGTCCCGGCCTCGATCTGTAATCCTGAACATTGGTAGTCCTGCCGGTGTAAAAACCACCGCCATAGTAACCGCCGCCGTAATATCCGCCTCCTAAAAAGCCACCGCCATAATAGCCACCACCATAATAGTAGTTGTTCCAGCCAGAGTTATTCCAGCCCCAGAACGGTGAATATGCATTTCCCCATCCGGAATAAGGAGAGTTCCAGTAATTATTATAGAACGGACTGAACCCTATCGACCATCCGTTTTGCGGATACCAGCCACTATAGAAATATGGATCATAGTACGTTCTCCACGGACTTGAATAATAAAATCTGTTGATGCGTGATGAGTAATCCATGTCATAGTACGGATCACTTGTGCCATAATAGTCGCTTTCAGCATATTCCTGATCATCAACTGTAGCGGCAACTTGTTCTGACGGTTTTATTGGCGCCGGCGTATAGATCTTCGCCTTTGCCGTAGTGTTATAAACATCATCATCATTGGTGCTTTGCTGGGCCATCCTGGGCGCAGAACACGACGTTACAACGAATGTTGCCAACGCGAGCATACTTGTGAATAAATGGTTAGGTTTCATAACTATATGTTGTTTGTGTGTTGCAGTTTTTTTGTAGGTATAAATTTATAAATTTGTAGCTTACTACACAAGCTATTTAACACAAAAAACGTTCCATTCATATATGAGCAAAGGCATTACAAGTAAAAACGAAGATTATTCCCAGTGGTATAACGACATTGTTATAAAAGCTGACCTGGCAGAACATTCATCAGTAAAGGGCTGCATGGTCATAAAACCCTACGGATACTCTATCTGGGAGAAGATGCAGGCGGTTTTAGATCAAAAGTTCAAAGATACAGGTCACAGTAATGCATACTTTCCCTTATTCATTCCTAAGTCATTTTTTTCCAAGGAAGCCTCACACGTTGAGGGCTTTGCGACAGAATGTGCCGTTGTGACACATTACCGTCTGAAAAATGACGGCAATGGAAATATCATAGTAGATGAAACCGCCAAACTGGAAGAGGAGCTTATTGTAAGGCCCACTTCTGAAACCATCATCTGGAATACTTACAAAGGCTGGATCCAGTCCTACAGAGATCTTCCACTACTGATCAATCAATGGGCAAACGTAGTTCGCTGGGAAATGCGTACCCGTTTATTTCTGCGTACTACAGAATTCTTGTGGCAGGAAGGACACACGGCCCATGCAACGGCAGATGAAGCCATCGCAGAAACCAGGCAAATGCTGGATGTGTACGCAGATTTTGCAGAGAACTGGATGGCGGTACCCGTTGTTAAGGGGGTGAAAACTCCCAATGAACGCTTTGCCGGAGCACTGGACACTTACTGTATCGAAGCATTGATGCAGGATGGGAAAGCATTACAGGCAGGTACCTCACACTTCCTTGGTCAGAATTTCGCTAAAGCCTTCGACGTAAAGTTTACCAGCAAGGAAGGTAAACAGGAACATGTATGGGCCAGCTCCTGGGGAGTTTCTACCCGACTAATGGGTGCGCTTGTTATGGCACACAGTGACGACGCTGGCCTGGTCCTTCCTCCGAAACTGGCGCCTATACAAGTAGTCATCGTTCCGATCTACAAAACAGATGAAGAATTGAAGAATATCACCTCTTTTGTTGATACCCTAATGGCTAAACTTAAGCACCTGGGTGTATCTGTAAAATACGATGACCGAGACTCGCAACGTCCGGGATTTAAGTTTGCCGAATACGAATTAAAAGGAGTTCCTGTACGTCTGGCCATTGGCTCCCGTGATATGGAAAATGGTACAGTCGAGCTTGCGCGCCGTGATACCCGCGAAAAGCAAACCGTACCTCAGGAAGGTCTGGAGATATACATTCCGCAATTACTGGAAGATATACAGAATAACATTTATAAAAAAGCGCTGGACTTCAGAGCAGATCGCATCACACCGGCAAATTCTTACGCAGAATTTAAGGAACTTCTGGATGGCAAGGCCGGATTCATTTCTGCACATTGGGATGGTACATCCGAAACCGAACAAAAGATCAAGGAAGAGACTAAAGCAACCATCAGATGCGTTCCTTTAAATAATCCACTTGAAGACGGAGTTTGTATTTATTCAGGAAAACCCTCTACTCAGCGTGTGTTGTTCGCACGTGCTTATTAATTTAGCCCAATTATGAAATTCGCAACCAAGGCTATTCATGCCGGTCAGGAACCTGACCCAACTACAGGAGCCGTAATGACTCCGATATATCAGACCTCTACCTACTGGCAGAAATCGCCCGGAGATAATAAAGGATATGAATACTCCAGAGGAACAAATCCAACCCGTAAGGCATTGGAAGACTGCCTTGCCGCACTTGAAAACGCTAAATATGGTTTGGCTTTCTCGAGTGGAATGGGTGCTACGGATGCGGTTTTGAAACTCTTAAAACCGGGTGATGAAGTGATTACCGGCAACGATCTTTATGGGGGCTCTTACCGGATCTTTACTAAAGTTTATGAAAAATATGGCATTAAGTTTCATTTTCTGGACCTGTCCAAACCTGAAAACATACTTCCTTACCTGAACGATAAGACCCGGCTGGTCTGGATAGAAACACCAACCAACCCTACTATGCGGATCATTGATATTGAAGGAATTGCTAAAATTACCAAACAACATCAATCGCTTCTGGCGGTCGACAATACTTTCGCATCACCATACCTGCAAAACCCTATGGATCAGGGAGCAGACATCGTTATGCACTCGGTTACCAAATACATCGGTGGTCACTCAGACGTGGTCATGGGGGCATTGCTGGTAAACGACGATCAGCTATATAAAGACCTCTGGTTTATTTACAATGCCTGCGGTGCCACACCAGGTCCTCAGGATGCTTTTCTTGTACTCAGAGGGATTAAAACTCTTCATTTGCGCATGAAAGCACATTGCGAGAATGGCGAAAAGGTGGCCCGTTTTCTCAAAAATCATCCGAAGATCGACAAGATCTACTGGCCGGGTTTTGAAGACCATCCCAACCATGAGATAGCCAAAAAGCAGATGCGCGGTTTTGGAGGTATGGTTTCCATTACCCTAAAGGGAGCAGATCTGAAGGAGACCTTCCGGATTGCTTCATCTTTTAACGTATTTACGCTGGCCGAGTCATTAGGAGGAGTAGAATCCCTTATCAATCATCCGACTACCATGACACACGGTTCGATTCCTAAGGAAGAAAGAGAGAAGGTAGGCGTAACGGATAATCTTTTGCGTTTAAGCGTCGGTGTGGAAGATATTGATGACCTCCTTGAAGATCTGGAAAATGCACTTAAATAATTAGCCTTGCCTCCAAAATGCGGACATTAATAGCATTGCCATCAGTTAAATAATATTCAAAATATTGGAATTTTTAGAACTCAGGGATTTTCTCGATATAAAAACAGTACAATACAATAGGCCTGATTTTATTAAAAATGATCCCATTTGTATTCCACACCAATATACACTCATGCAGGATATTGAAATTGCCGCATTCTTTGCGGCAATTTTGGCCTGGGGACAGCGTAAAACTATAATCAACAAGTGCAATGAACTGTTCAGGCGTATGGATAATGCACCATACCAGTTTATGCTGCACCATAATGATGCAGATCTCAGACGTCTGCTTGGCTTCAAACACAGAACATTCAACGATACCGATCTGCTTTACTTTGTCGCTTTTTTTCAAGCGCATTATCAGCAGCATGATAGTCTCGAGGCAGCATTTCTTTCACCTGCAGACACATTTACGGCCGGTTATTCCTCAGCTATTATTGAAACAGGTAATAATGGTTCTGTTAATAAAAGGTCAGCTGCCGGGAAATGTGTTCAATACACTTCTCCGGCCTGTATGCTATCACAAAAGTTAACTCAGCTACCTAAAATAGAAATTGCACTTAATTATTTCCGTTCCTATTTTTTCTCTCTGCCCGATTTTCCGCGCAGGACCATTAAGCATGTTTCCTCACCAATGCAAAAATCTACCTGCAAACGTCTGAATATGTTCCTCAGGTGGATGGTAAGGAAGGATGACGCAGGAGTTGATTTTGGAATATGGAATGCGATAAGACCCTCAGATCTGATTTGTCCATGTGATGTGCATGTAGACAGGGTAGCACGGAAACTGGGGCTTATTGTACGCAAGCAGACGGACTGGCGCACCGCTGTAGAATTGACTGAAGAACTGAGGCGGTTTGATCCGCTGGATCCGGTGAAGTACGACTTTGCGTTATTTGGCCTTGGTATTGAAGAGAAACTTTAGATATTAGAAATCCCTATGTCCTCATCTCAACCGGTTTTTCCAGACGCAGATCTCCGGGATTCTTAATATCTTTATTTCCGTATGATTAATTTAAAAGCAGAAATAGAGCGTTTTTCTGAAATGGGAGAAAAAACAGGCTGGAGCTATGTGTTCATCCCTAAGGCTGTTGCCAATGAAATTAAACCGGGCTGTAAAAAAAGCTTTCGGGTTAAAGGCAAAATAGACCATATTGAAATTGGCGGGGTAGCTACTGTCCCAATGGGAGAGGGCGATTTTATCATTGCGCTTAAGGGCAGCCTGCGCAAACAGCTGCGTAAAGAAAAAGGTGCTGTAGTCGACCTTCAGTTAGAAGAAGACAAAGACTTTAAAATAGAAATACCCGAAGATTTGGAGCTTTGTCTATCAGATGAGGCTCATCTGATGGAAGGCTTTATGGCCTTGCCCATGTCGCACCGAAACTGGTACATTAATTGGCTCAACTCTGCAAAAACTGAAGTAACAAGAACCAAAAGACTTGTCAAAATCGTATCTGCTATGGATAGGGGAATGACATTCGGAGAAATGATGCGGGAAGGAAAAGATCCCAAAAATTAAAGCCGTTATCAGGCAGGCGTAGGTAGGGAACCGGGACTAATTATAGTTTCTAAACCAGCTCCAGACCTTCATCTGTATCACACCAATAAATGCCTCTCTAAAGATCCTGGTACTCATTTTAGAAGTACCCTCTGTACGGTCAGTAAAGATGATCGGAACCTCAACCACCTTAAATCCATACTTAATTGCGGTAAACTTCATTTCGATCTGGAAGGCATAACCTACGAACCTGATCTTTTCCATAGGAATCTTTTCCAATACTTTGCGTTTATAGCATTTAAAACCCGCAGTGGCATCCTGGATATTGATTCTCGTAATAATGCGTACATACATTGAGGCGAAGTACGACATTAAAACCCTGCTCATTGGCCAGTTTACAACATTTACGCCGCGGACATATCTCGAACCAATGGCTAAATCAGCACCATCAACACAGGTCTGTCTCAATTTGACCAGATCATCAGGATTGTGTGAAAAATCTGCGTCCATTTCAAAAATAAATACATATTTCCTTTCAAGCGCCCATTTGAATCCATGGATATAAGCAGTACCCAATCCTTGTTTACCTGTTCTCTCTTCAAGGTGCAGGGCCGGATATTCCGATTGAAGTTTCTTAACGATCTCAGCAGTACCATCAGGTGAACCGTCGTCAATAATCAGGATCTCAAAAAAGTGTTGCAGTGAAAAAACCTTTCTTATGATTTTTTCAATATTTTCCTTTTCGTTGTATGTTGGGATAATTACTAAGCTGTCTGACACGTAAGTTATATTATCTGGCGAAATTATGGATTCTATATGGAAAAACCCGCAACAGCAAGACTGTTACGGGTTAAAATATGTTAAATATTGATAACAAGTTAACTAACACCTTGCATTAACCGCTTAATTAGAGGAGAGAAGATAATTAAAAAGACACCTGCAACAGCAGCATAGACTGCTAATTGATAATAACCGTTTGTATAAGACTCCAGTTTAGTCAGCAAGGAAACATTATCTCCGCTCACAGACATATCGGCACCAAGCTTTCCTGCGGCAAACTGACCGAATGCACTGGCTAAAAACCACATACCCATCATCATACCTGTCAGTTTTTTAGGCGAAAGCTGGGTAACCAGCGACATACCAATAGGCCCCAGGCACAGTTCCCCCAGGGTAGTAACCAGATAACCGAAAGTAAACAGGTTTAATGAAGTAACCCCATTTGAATCAGCGAAAAACCGGGTATAATAAAAGATGTAAAAAGAAGCAGCCAAAAATAAAAACCCAATACCAAATTTAATGATCGAATTGGGCTCCATCTTCCTTTTGGCCAGCCAAAGCCAAAGTAATCCTATCAGCGGGCTAAATACAATTACAAACAAAGAATTTGAACTGTTATTCACCACATTCGGGTCAATGTTGAAGAACAAAAGTGTATGGCTTAGATTTTTCTCGGCAAACAGAGCAAGCGAGCCTCCACTTTGCTCATATATGGCATTGAATAAAAAATAACAGAATATGAATACAAAAGCAGCAAATAACTTTAGCTGGAACTTTCTGTCCTTGACCTTGTAAGTTTCATACAGGAAGTAAATTATAGAGAGTGGTGCTATTGTATACATAAAGTAATCAGTATATCGGGTATTCTGCACCATGATCAAAATCAGAGGGATGGAGATCAAAGAAAAAAGATACACCCCTATTTCACGAACTCTCTTTTTACCGGTAGTCAGATGTTTCAAGGGAGAGTCTCCGATCGGCCCCAATATTTTCTTAGTGAAAATAAAAGTGATCAGCCCCAGTGCCATTACAACAGCCGCCGCCAGAAAAGCATAATTCCAGGATACATATTTCCCCAGGTAAACACACAATGCCCCGCCAAGTAATCCTCCTATATTGATGCCTGCGTAAAACATACCATAGCCCGCATCCCTTCTGCTATCTCCTTCTTTGTAAAGATCACCAACCATAGACGAAACATTTGGCTTAAAAAAGCCTGTTCCAATAATAGATAAAGTAATTCCGATGTAGAAGAATTCTTTTGGCGATGCGGCAATGATCAGGTTTCCCAGGATCATCACCATCCCTCCGAAGAAAAGAGATTTTCTGAAGCCCAAAACCTTATCTGCAAATATGCCGCCCAAAAAAGTAAATGCGTAAACAAATGCCTGAATTGCTGCATATTGCAAATTGGCATCCTTGTCTGTAAGTGCCAATCCAACGATTTTATCGATCATAAAAATGGTCAGCATTCCACGCATGCCGTAAAAGCAAAAACGCTCCCACATTTCTACAAAGAACAATGCCCAAAGCTGCTTTGGATACTTACCCTTAAAATTCTGGATCTCCTCCAGCGTAATCTCTTGTTGCATCTGATTGTATCTTGCTTCAGTTTTTATTTTACACCGTGCATCAACCGTTTCATAATAGGGGTAAGCAGCATAATGATCACACCCAAACCAACGGGTATAAAGGTAAAGATCAGGAAGAATGTAGTCATCGAATATTCTGCAGTGATCTTATCGATCATTCCGCCCATTGTTCCGGCTATTTTATTTCCGATTGCAATCGCCAGATACCAGATACCAAACATAATGGCAATCATCCGCCCGGGTACCAGCTTACTCACATAAGACAACCCCACAGGAGAAATGAACAATTCACCGAGTGTGTGGAACAAATAAGCCAGCACCAGCCAGATCATACTCACAGAGGCTACCGCTGCGCCCTGAGGAATGGTACTGGAACCATAAGCCAAAGCCGCAAACCCAATTCCAAGTAATATCATTCCGTAGCCATTCTTAAATGTCGCAGAAGGATTGTACTTGCTTTCCCAAAGCTTAGATACAATAGGGGCCAGACTGATGATGAATAATGAGTTTAAAATACCAAACCAGGTAGCAGGTACCTCAGATTTTACCTCGTTATATTGATTTTTCAGCATATAAATAACAATTCCCCAGATGATTAGAAAACCAACTGAAAGTATAATGTTACCCAGCGCGTATTTGCCAAAGGTCTTCGAAAAAAGTCTAATCAGCACATAGGTAATAATTACCAATGGAATCACGGTGATCAGCGTATTGACTACATTAAAGATAATCTTAGAATCACCCGTAAGCAGACGTTGGGTGTAATCTTTCGCGAAGATGGTCATAGATCCCCCGGCCTGTTCAAATGAGGCCCAGAAGAATACTGTAATGAATGCGAGAACCACCACAGCAATCATTTTATCACGCAGAACAGGAGTATATTGAGCAATCCTCTTTACAAGGATCAGCAGGAACAGCAGTAAAGCAATAATGATCATGAAATTGCTGCCATCCAGACTACCCACCTTAAAGTCAAATAGGTTAAAAGATGTGATCTTCGAAACCGGGTCATTGATGATCCAGGACAGGCCAATAACAGAGATCAATAAGATCAGTACAAGGTCAAACATAGAGAACGGGTTCCTGGTAGACTCTTCGGGAGTTTCAGATTCGTCAACAAGATCTCCTTTCAGCGGCTTTAAACCAATATTTCCGAAAATTCCCTGCGTAAAATAAAATTGCAGCATACCGATAAACATAAAAATACCAGCCAGTCCGAAACCATAGCTCCAGCCCCAGTTTGGATTTTCACCGATATATCCGCAAAGTAACATACCAAGGAATGCACCGGAATTTACGCCCATATAAAATATAGTATAGGCACCGTCTTTTTTCTCCGGATGTTTTTTGTACATCTGTGCAACGATAGAGGTCATATTTGGTTTAAAGAAACCATTTCCAATTACCAGCAGGCAAAGACCCAGGTACATAAAAGCATGATCAATCTCAATAGCCATTGATAAGTGGCCAAGCGTCATCAGCAAAGCGCCTACAATAACTGCCCATCTGTAGCCTATAATTCTGTCTGCAATGTAGCCGCCTAAAATAGGAGTTAGGTAGGCAAGGCCTGTATATGAGCCGTAAATGGCAAGCGCATGTTCTCTTGGCCATCCCCATCCCGGGTTAGCATCGATTAGTGAAGAAGTAAGGAAAAGCACAAGGAGAGCCCGCATGCCATAGTAAGAAAAACGCTCCCACATCTCTGTAAAGAAAAGAACGAATAATCCTGCCGGATGTCCCAATACCTTACTCTCAAAAAAATCATTTGGTGTAGCCAGATTTTTTGTATTCATGTTAGTTTTTTTGTGTATAAATTTAGTTTGTTAGTTCGCCGCACAATATAGGCACATGGAGTCAAACTCCCAAATACCGTTATAACTTCTTTACAGGCTTGATATTTTTATCAGCAGGATCAATATATAGCTCATCCATAACGTTGGGTTCATTCTTCAGTTCCACATTTTCCACCAGTTTAAGCCTTCCATTTATAATCTTATACGCATCAAAACTCAGATCGGATGCATAGTATTCAAAATTTCCGGCCATATCGGGTGTAAAAGGGGCCAGATGATCAAATACAATCATATTTACAGACTTGTCCATGGTCAGCGTCATCGAATTCAGTTTATTATACTCAAAGATGATCCTGTTTTTTACAGTTGCTCCTTTTACTCCGTCAAATACCGGTTTACCGAATACCGGTTCCCCCTTTTCAAAAGAAAGCACATCGATTACTTTTTTAGAAGTTTTTGCATTGTTGCCCTTCCAGCCGATCAGTGTATAAAAAGGCTGCCTGCCGCTCACAATAACAGGAACAATCTCATAGTAACGGGCCCCAAACCAGTTTTTATTATTGGTGCGGGCATTCGGGTCCTTGATCTGGTCTGTATTGTCTATCAGCGGGAAAAGCTTCAGTTTGCCATCAGGAGTTGCCATCTGAATGGTGCCGAAGAAACGGTAAGTGCCGTCATCTACCGGTACATACCAGGTAAAGATTCGGAAGGAATTGTCGGGTGATTTTAACACCGTAATCTTTTGCAGTGAATCAAAATTGAAGTGGAAGGAGTGAGGGGTTTTCAGTGCATTGACCAGTGTTTTTATGAAACTGGCATTCAGTGCAAACCGGTCTGCATTGTTCGCGGCCTCATAGGTATCCGTACTTAATTTTTTTAATGAATCCTGATATTTGAACATTACAGGTCCATTATTGAAAGTAAAACTATGCTGCGCGATCATTTCTTCTGAAGCGCAACACAATAAAAATAATAGTATTAAAGCTTTTAAGGCCTTTTGCATTTATCCTAAGGTTTCTATTACTATCGCACTGGCACCGCCACCGCCATTACATATTCCCGCCACACCTATCTTTCCATCATTCTGAGCCAGAACTGAGAGTAATGTCACTACGATCCTCGCTCCTGAAGCACCAAGCGGATGCCCCAGAGAAACTGCACCGCCATTTACATTAACCTGATCTGCGTTCAGCCCCAGTTCTTTATTATTGGCAAGTGAAACTACAGAAAAAGCTTCATTAATTTCAAAATAATCTACATCAGCAACTGTTTTACCTGCACGCTGCAACGCCAGGGGAATTGCTTTGGAAGGCGCTGTAGTAAACCATTCAGGTGCCTGCTGGGCATCGGCATAAGCAAGAATACGAGCCAGTGGTTTTAAGCCCAGTTCTTTCGCCTTGCCGGCACTCATAAGTACAAGGGCAGCTGCACCATCGTTCAGTGTAGATGCATTTGCTGCGGTTACAGTACCCTCTTTCTTGAAAACAGGCTTCAGTCCAGCAATTTTATCAAACTTCACTGCAAAAGGTTCTTCGTCTTTATCCACTAAAGTTACATCACCCTTACGATCTTTTATCTCTACCGGTACAATCTCTCCGGTAAACTTACCTTCATTTTGAGCCGCCTGCGCACGCTGGTAGGAGCTGATGGCAAAAGCATCCTGATCCTCACGGCTGATCCCGCATTCTGCAGCACAAAGTTCTGCAGCAGAACCCATATGATAATCATTGTAAACATCCCAGAGGCCATCTTTAACCAGTCCGTCTGTCAGCTGGCCATGACCAAGCCTGTAGCCGGTCCTGGCTTTGTCCAGATAATAGGGAACATTGCTCATACTCTCCATTCCACCGGCAAGTATGATTTCATTGTGCCCCAGCGCAATGCTCTGCGCGGCCAGCATAATGGCTTTTGTGCCGGAGGCACAGACTTTATTGATGGTAGTAGCAGGTACATCGGGAAGTCCGGCAAATTTAGCAGCCTGGGTAGCCGGTGCCTGTCCGGCATTTGCAGACAGCACATTGCCCATATAAACTTCCTGCACATCGGCAGGGCTGATACCTGCACGCGATACCGCGGCCCTGATGGCAACTGCACCCAGCTGAGTAGCGGAAAATCCGGATAATACACCGCCAAAACTTCCGATAGGCGTCCTTACAGCAGAAACAATGACTACTTCTTTCATGTATATATTAAGTTAGTGAAAGCAAAGTTATGCAATTACGCCGAGAGGTAACTAAAAAGCAGGGCATTAAAAATTATTGATCTGTATCATTTTTACCATTGCGTTTTCTTTTCTTTGCCCTCATCGCTTCAGTCAGTAAATATTCGATCTGTCCATTGGTGCTCCTGAACTCGTCTCCGGCCCATTTCTCTATCTCTTTGAGTAAGTCCGGATTTATCCTCAGCACAAATGCTTTTTTATCCTTTTCCGACATGTTTATCTGCTATTGCCAGCCAATTATTTAATTATACAAAGTACCTGTATTTACAACAGGCTGTACATTTCTGTCGCCACAAAGAACGACCAGTAAATTGCTCACCATAGCCGCCTTACGTTCCTCATCCAGTTCGACGATATTTTTCTCCGACAAGCGCTCTAAAGCCATTTCTACCATGCCTACCGCACCCTCAACAATCAGTTTTCGGGCGGCAATTACTGCTGTTGCCTGCTGGCGCTGCAGCATCGCACTGGCAATCTCCTGCGCATAAGCCAGGTGAGAAATTCTTGCTTCCACAACTTCAATTCCTGCCCGGGACAACCGTTCGCTTAACTCCGCCTCCAGTAAGCTGCTTACTTTTTCTGCACCATCCTTTAGCGTAATTGTTGCTTCTTCGTCCTCAAAGTTATCATAGGGAAAGATATTGGCCAGATGCCTCACAGCTGCTTCGCTTTGAATGGTTACATATTGCGTGTAATCTTCTACAGAAAAGAGGGCCTTTGCCGTTTCCTGAATCTGCCAAACAACAACCGCAGCAATTTCAATCGGGTTCCCGAGCTTATCGTTAACCTTGATCTGATGACCGTTGAGGTTCCTGGCTTTCAGTGAAAGCTTCTTTTTAACGGTCAGCGGATTTACCCAGAAGAAACCATCTGTCTTGACCGTTCCCTGATATTCGCCGAATAAGGTGAGTACTTTGGCTTCATTAGGGTTGTTGATAATAAAGCCGGGAAATACAAACATAAAGTTGATCGCAAAGATTACACTTCCAATTGCAGGTATGCCGGATACGAAAGTTAAAACGCCCAATAAAAGCGTAACTAAAACAATGATGAGAATCGAAGCTCCGGAAACCGGTTTGATTATTTTTTCCTGATACATAATGATATTAATTTGATATCATAAAGTAAATGATAATTCTTCTCATATCCAAGATATTGTTAAATTTTTTACGTTCTGCCAGCTTATTTTCACTTCAGCAGATAGCTGTTGTATAGCACTTTCAGCTGAGCAGTATGAGTCTGCTTTTCCACTGCTATTGGACTGGTATCGTACTGCTATTGTATTGCTTGTGCCAATTAAATAGCAAACAAACAGGAATCAAAAATCAATGTAATATGAGATTAATAAAAGACAGGAGAAAAATCAAATGCAAGACGGGATATAAATCGAATTAATTTTAAGAAATTGCGGAGCGCAATAAAGACTAAAATTTTATCTAAGTTTGAATAAAATCAGGAGAAAGCGAATTGGCCAAGATCAAAAAAAATTCTCATAAGGTACTTTACCGGAAGTACTCATCAAATATTAAGTATGTGATGATGATACTTTCTGTATTGATCATCACAATTTTTCTCCCTAAACAGCCCAGATTCAGGTATGAATTTGAAAAAGGGGAGATCTGGAAAAATAAAGACCTGATTTCGCCTTTTAGTTTCGCGATCCTTAAGACCAATCCACAGGTAGATACCGATAAAAAGGACGCGCTGGAAAATATTTTGCCAATCTATAGTTTCAATAAATATCTTTTTAATAGCGTTGAAGAGGCTTATTCCAATGAGTTCGATGTTAAATGGCGCAGTGCGGCATTACCGGAAGCTGATAAGTTGGGGAATAAGCTGGCATCATTAAAATTGCTGAAAGCGATCTATGTTAAAGGTATCATAGCCATTAACGATAAACATCAGAAAGGCAATCTGCATTATGACTTTTCCCTGCTGGATGACAACATCAGCAAGACTTACAGTTCACAGGACGTATTTACGGTGCAGTCGGCCCTTGCCTATTTTAAAGATAATTTTTCGTCAACAGACCTTAGGGTGAAGGATGTGGTGGTTAACCTGATAGAAGATCACCTTAAACCCAATATCGTATTTAATGAAAGATTAACTGCAACGGTGCAGGAAACTACTGTAAACAGTCTGTCTACCACCCGTGGAATGGTGCAAAGAGGAGAACTGATCATTGCAAAAAATAATGTGATCGACGATGAGGCCTTCCAGAAGCTGCAGTCATTTAAGGAAACTTATGAGGCGCAGACAAAGACAATAGGGGACAACAAACTGGTCTATTTTGGGCAGGTGATCCTGGTAGGCTTTATTGTAAGTTTGCTGATGGTATTTCTGAAGCTGTTCCGGAAGGATATTTTTGCAGATAACAGGCAGTTATCGCTATTGCTGCTTGTAACCACTACTATGTTGCTGTCCCTTACCTGGGCCATTAAGCTCAATTTGCCAAGTCTGTATTATATCCCTTTCTGTATTGTACCTATCATTATCCGCATCTTGTTTGATACCAGGCTGGCGCTTTACCTGCATTTACTGGTGATCCTGATTGCCGGCTTTTTTGTTCCTAACAGCTTTGAATTTGTATTTTACCAGACCACTGCCGGTATGGTGGCTATATATAGTATTCGCAACCTGATCAAGCGGGAACAGCTGCTTTTGTCTGCCCTTTATATTCTGTCGGCTTATTTCATTTCATTTGTAGGGATAGCTTTGCTGAGGGAAGGTTCCATGAGCCAGATAGAATGGATCAATTTCGTGCCCTTTATTGTAAGTGTATTGCTCTCATTGCTGGCTTATCCATTGATTTACGGCTTTGAGCGTCTGTTTGGTATTACCTCAGATGTTGCGCTGATAGAGCTGACCAATACCAATAATAAACTGCTTAGGGAGCTTGCCTTTAAAGCCCCCGGTACATTTCAGCACTCCCTGCAGGTGGCTAATCTTGCAGAGGCAGCAATATTTAAGATAGGCGGGAACTCGCTATTGGTTCGGGCAGGTGCACTTTACCATGATATCGGTAAGATAGAGAATCCGCAGTTTTTTATAGAGAATCAAAATACCGGGCTTAGCCCGCACGATAAGCTTCCTTATGAGCAGAGTGCTCAGATCATCATCAAACATGTGCATAAGGGTATCGAGATCACCAGGAAGCACCAGTTGCCGGAAAGTGTGATCGATTTCATCAGAACGCACCATGGCAATACCAGGGTAGATTATTTTTATCAGTCTTTTCTAAAGAATTCACCTGAAAAATTTGTGGATGAGAACATTTTCCGGTATCCGGGGCCAATTCCTTTTTCAAAGGAAACCGGAGTGCTGATGCTTGCAGATTCGGTGGAAGCGGCATCCAGAAGTCTGAAAAATCCGGACGCGCAAAACATAAATGACCTGGTTGAACGGATCATTAATTATAAACTGGAGCAAAATCAGCTGGATAATTGTGATATTACACTAAAAGACCTGGAAACTATAAAGCTGATTTTCAAGACAATGCTTATGAGTATTTATCATGTGCGAATAGATTATCAGCAAACACTGTAAATTTCTTTTGCAAATATCAATGAATTGCTATATTTGCAACCTCAAAAGGGAACTTTTGAGAATTCGGAGGGATGCCTGAGTGGCCGAAAGGAACAGTTTGCTAAACTGTCGTACTGGCAACGGTACCGAGGGTTCGAATCCCTCTTCCTCCGCTGATAGTAATATCAAAAACACTTAAAAGCCTGCAAATCATATGATTGCAGGCTTTTTTGTTTTCCGGATGGAAACAAAATATTCAACTTTTCCTATAATTGTGGTGAGTAATTCGGTGAGCATTTTTTCTATTCTCATTTGCTCACCGAATATGTGGTTAATGTATTGATAGTTAGTGATTTGTGTATATAAATAGTATTTGTTTTGTGCCTGCAATGCTAAATTTGTAAACGTTTAAACCCATATCATGAAAACGAATTTAAGCCTGCTTTTTTACTTGAAAAAGCGAAACAGTAAAGAAACTGGGCCTGCAGCCATTTATCTAAGGATCACCATTGACGGCAAGCGTGCCGAACTGGCAACTTGTTTCAAATGCGACCCTGAAAAGTGGAGCCATACCGCCGGAAAGATGATCGGTACAAAGGAGTGTATATTATCAGGATAAAATGAAAATATTTTTAAGTTTCGTTTTTGTTTTTTTTATATTTCCATGGTCGAATCTGTGGGGCATTAAAATAGTTGCTATTACCGATGATGTAAAAATTCATATTTATCGACAGAACAGTGATGGATGTCTTTCAGGTTATATCTCTATAAATGGTGAGATTATGGGTTATTCTGTAGAAAGACCTGATGTGGATAATATAAATGATATCAGTGCGATCCCTGAAGGAGAATATACAGCACATGTTAGAGCATATGGTAAATTGAAATGGCGACTGGAGTTAGATGGAGTGCCCGATAGAAAAAATGTACAGATACACATAGGCAATTACTTAAATGTGATCGATGAAGAAACTGGATTGGAAAGAAGCTCTATAAAAGGTTGCATAATAATAGGAGAGAGGCTTGGGAAGGATTTATGCTCTGTTTTCAACAGTAAAAAAGCGTTAAATAAACTTGAAAAAGAAACTAATAGCAACAATATGCCAAATCTGGATAAAATTATTGTCTCCATACATTAGTTAAATTTGCTCCAGCGTATGACAAATCAACTATTCTCTTATATTGCTGTGAACTTTCTTTTGAATTTCAAGAACATGAGCAGTGTCCAGCTGTGAGCCACAAAGTTTTCGACAACGCCTGGCAACCGTTCATGCCCACACCCTTAATCCGAAATGAATGGGTTATTTTTATTGAATTATACTTAAAGGTGTCCAGTCCTCAATTTACTTGTCAGATAGCCGTACCATTAACATTTGTTATATAGATTTTATCATTTGTGTTATTCTGCAGACAAGTCTATTGATAGATTTACCAGAATTATTTTAATCAATGATGACCAAATTCTCGTGTGTACTATTCGTAACGGCTTTCTTAATTGTCCAACTATCTAATTATAAAGTTGTCCATGCACAGGGGCGAGATGTAATTGCCAGGGATATGGATAGCTCAATGAATAACCAGCTTTTAAAACAATGGTATCCCCGGTCGGTGGATAGTTTAAATGGAGGCTTCCTGAGTACATTCAGTTATGATTTTAGGCCGGTGGGCAACCAGGATAAAATGATTGTAACCCAGGCACGCCATGTATGGAGTAATGCAAAGGTTGCTCAGCTCTTTCCGAGGATAAAATACTATGCAGAAGGCGCCAGGCAAGGCTATTTATTTTTAAAGAATGTTTTGTGGGATAAGCAATATGGTGGCTTTCACACTTATACTGACAGACAGGGCGATGTAAAGAATAGTAATTTTGCACCGAAGGAAGCTTATGGTAATGCTTTTGCTTTGTACGCGGTTGCGGCTTATTATCAACAATCCGGTGATACAACGGCTCTAAACCTGGCCAAACAAGCGTTTTTTTGGCTTGAGCAGCATAGCCATGACCCTG
>DATFQH010000022.1:0-16586 GCA_035264385.1 Pedobacter sp. | reverse complement strand
AAGCCCTGCGAGAATGTGGATCTCATAGTCGCCCGAAATATCGCGATTAAGCATCTTAAGGCCTTTTTGATTCCACAGTAGCGCATTTTTGTACTCCTTTTTCCGATTGTGGATGTCTGCAATATTAATAACTCCTGTAATTTCCAGCACGATATCTCCCGACCTGCGTCCATAGGCAATGACTTCTAAGAAATCACGTGTAGCATCATCATAATGCTCGTTCAATATCTTGGCGCAGGCAAGGTTTACCAGACTCCTGGCCATCTGGGTTTCATCTTTCATTTTCTTGGCCACCTCGTATCCTTTCCTTGCGTAATACAAGCTCTTCGCCTTATCTTTCATGTCAAGAAATAAGGAGGCCAGATTGGTATAGAACTTTCTTTGGTTCAAGGGATCATTGAGGGTTTCGGAAAGACGCAATGCCTTGATGAAATAATCTGCAGTCTTATGGAAGTCGCCTAATGCATGATATTGCAGTGCGATATTGTTGTAGGCTCGTGCTGTCTGTTTCTCATCTCCGATCTTCAAACTCAGCGCAAGTTGCTCTTCTGAAATTTTTAAGGCCTCATGATAACGCATTTTCTCATACAACATGGAAGCATAGTGACTTGCATAGCGAAAAAAACCTGCGTGGAATTTAAGCTTTGAGGCCAGAAGCCCGGCTTTTATATAGTATTGTTCAGCCGAATCAACTTCTCCTTTTGCCGACTTCTCTCCGGCTGTTTTGAGTAGGTTGTCAACAACAATTGTATCCCTATTTTCTGCAAAAACTTTCAAAGCTGTCATGCAGAGAAACAGGCAGACAGCCATAACATGAACAGCGGATCTCAACATTTTATGCAATGGTCTTTCCATGTTCATTCAAAATGGGAGCGCTTTCAAATTCAAAATAATTTGCGGCAGGCATACGAGGCGATATTTAAGTTTCGAACAGACATTAAAAAGATTTTGCCAGGTGCGATAGGCATACTTCAAAGTTACTGTTACATATTGTTTAAATGGCATATGGTCTGAGGGTTATAAATCCGGGAATATTCAAAAACCACCCAAATGATAGGAGATAAAGCAGTTGTGCAGCCATTAAGATCCAGAAAAAGGTGACTAGTGCATATTTATAGACTTAAGACGCCCGGGTAGCAGAAGAAGTGACAAAACATCAGGATTATTTCTTAACATTGCTATAACCTAAACCAAACTGATGGACAATAAAATCTTGCATCACTTACTGTGGGAGCGCCTTCGTACGGGCGATAGCGATGCATTTTTTGATCTTTACAAGGCACTTTATTATGACCTGGTAAACTTTGGGATCCGTGTTTGCGGAGATGCTGAAACTTCCGGAGAGGCAACGGATCAGGTTTTCATTACCATTTGGCAGAAGCATGCACAACTCAGCAGGGTAGACAACGTGCCGGCCTACCTCCGAACCTTTTTAAAAAGAAAGATCCTGCGGCTGCTTGAACGTAAGCGAAAGATAAATGATGCCCTTCAAAATGCCGGCGCCGAAGGAGAATGGATGGAAATGTCTTATGAAGAATTTATAGTGAAAGTCCAGACCGATGAGCTGGTTAAATATAAACTGAAAAGTGCGCTCGAAAAATTAACATTCAGACAGAAACAGCTGATCCATTTAAAGTTCTTCGAAGGGATGAGTTATGAGCAAATAGCTGAGGAGACCAGTCAATCTATAAAAACGGCCTATAATACGGTGTATGATGCAATAAAAGTATTGCGAAAAGAACTGAAAGACTAACAATCCGGAACCTCAAGCAGGTCATTTGACAAATATTTGTGTGCCTAAATAAAAAAAAGTAAAATTTCCTTAGGAAAAAACAAACTTTTAAGGCACTGTAATTATAAAAGCAAATATTATGATTGATCGTAGTCTTTTCAACGTTGAAGACTTCTTGGTAGATAACACTTTTCAGCTGTACTGCGCCGGTACAGATAAGCTTTGCATTGCCTATTGGGAAAACTATATCGCACAGCATCCCGAACAGGACGCTGTCATTAAGGAGGCCCGCCGCCTTTATTTAATTTTGAGCGGGAATAAAAAGCCATTAAGCCATCAGGTCCACAACCTGAAGAATAATATGGATGCCAAAGCGGATACTGTGGAGGTATCCATCCACAGGAACTATACCTGGTTGAAAATAGCCGCAGCAATAGTTGTACTGACTGGCGCTGCACTGCTGTTCCGTGGCAAACAGCAGGAAAAGGCCGCTACGCAGCTTACCATTACACACTTTGCTACAAAAGGAGGCGAACGCAAGAAGATTATCCTGCCCGATGGTTCTATAGTTCTTTTGAACGCCAAAAGTTCGCTTTCTGTAGACGAATGCTTTAATGAAAAGAAGCGCGAAGTAAAGTTGGTTGGGGAAGCTTATTTCGATGTAGTTCATCAAAAAGATAAACCTTTCCAGGTCCATACTTCAGACTTCGACATCAATGTGCTGGGTACAAGCTTCAACGTAAAAATATACCCCGGAGAAGCTACCTCAGAAGCAGTGCTGATCAGGGGGCTTATCGTGATGGAAGGCAAAGGGGCAAAGGGCAGCTCAATTACCATGAAGCCCAGCCAGAAGGTGACTTTCTATAAGAAACCTGCTATCGTGCACACAGATAAACCTAACAGGTCACAGACCAGATCCCCGGAAATCACTATAAACCATTATACGAAAGTCAACGACAGCATCATCGCCGAAGTGGCCTGGACGCAAAACAGACTGGAAATTTCAGACCAGAGTTTTGCAGACGTAAAGGGCGTGCTGGAACGATGGTACGACGTAGAAATAAAAGTTACCGACACGGAAGTTGAGAAGTATCGCTTTACGGCTTCATTTCTTTCCGAAAATATCGAACAGGCACTAAATGCATTACAAAAAGCAGAACATTTTAAATATGAAATAAAAGGGAAACAGATTACCGTATCAAAATAAAAAAGGAACGGTGTTGACGCACCGTCCCTTATTATTTTTTTGATCAGCAAATGGCAGTTTTATGCGGAAACAGATCGCTGCCAAATACTTATAGCAACCAAAAAAACAAAAATATGATTAATTATTACTTACTGCAAGTGCACCTTGACCACAGGGCGCTCTTAAAATTCATTATTTTAATGAAGTTAACCTGCATTATAATTTTTATTACTTGTCTCAATGTCTCGGCATCGGTCTTTTCCCAGCAGAAGATCTCATTTGACGTGACCAAAACAAAATTGAGTAAAGTGCTGAAAATTATAGAAGAGCAGAGCGATTATCATTTTGTCTACAGCACATCGAGTGTACCGGTAAACCGCGATGTGACCCTGGCTGTGAAAAACACACTGGTTTCAGATGTACTTTCTGCCATCTTCAACCATACCAATCTTAAATATTCAATATCCGAAGGTGGGCTGATCGTAATCAGCAAACAACTGGATGTAAAAATTACGGGTACAGTCAAGGACGAAAAAGGAGAGCCTTTACCTGGAGCCACGGTAAGGATAAAAGGTACAGGTGCTGGTATCTCTACCGATATCAATGGCCGGTTTTCCCTGTCTGCGCCAACAAACGCTGTACTGGTGATTTCCTATGCCGGATTTGATACCCGGGAAGTGGCTATTGATGGAAAAACGAATCTTGATGTCGTCCTCACAGAAGACACCAAATTGTTAAGTGAGGTAGTTGTAACTGCGCTTGGAGTTAAAAAAGAACGCCGCGCTCTGGGTTATTCTGTCACCCAGGTAGCTGGCGAATCGTTAACCCAGGCCCGGGAAAATAACATTGCCAATGCTTTGGTAGGGAAAGTTGCCGGTCTGGACATCAGCTCTACAGCCGGTGGGGCAGGATCTTCGACAAGTGTAGTCATCAGGGGCGTGTCCAGTCTGAATCAGTCTAACCAACCTCTATATGTGATCAATGGTGTTCCCATGGAAAATAAACCCGTTGGATTAAACAATGCAAATTCCAATGGAAACTCAGGCAGTCAATGGGACAATGCACCTGATTTGGGGGATGCCGTAGGCAATCTTAATCCGGATGATATCGAAAGTATTTCTGTATTGAAAGGAGCTGCCGCCTCAGCACTTTATGGTTATAGAGCAAAGGCAGGTGTTATCCTGATCACCACAAAGAGCGGAAAGGGAAACAGCGTTGAATTCAATAGTAACTATGTGATTGAACAGGTAATGGACAGAACAGACTGGCAGTATGTATTTGGTCAGGGCTCGAACGGGAACAAACCTGCTGATGCAGCTGCCGCCGCTCAGGTAGGAGGTTCAAGTTGGGGAGCTCGTTTGGATGGCACCAGTCTTGTCCAGTTTGATGGTGTTGCCAGGCCCTACAGTGCTCAAAAAAATAATGTAGAGAATTTCTACCGGGACGGAGGAACATGGTCCAATACCGTAGCACTGAATAAAACTTTCGAAAGAGGAGCCTTGAGGTTTTCGGCCAACGATGTCAACAACAATTCCATTGTACCAAATTCCGGTCTCAACAGACAGTCTTTCAATCTTGTCGGAACTTTTGAACCTGTAAAAAGACTAACAATAGATGCGAGAGCGAACTACATTCTGGAGCAAGCTAAAAATCGGCCAATGTTATCAGACGGTGCTGGGAATGCAAATTTTAATACCATTTTTTTACCAACAAGTATTGATATTAGAGACCTTAAGCCCTGGAAGAACGCCAGTGGTGCGGAAGTACAATATAATAAAGGCAATGCTTTTGCAACGAATCCATGGTTTGCAGCACACGAATTTGTGAACAATACGAAGCGTGACCGTTTGATTAGCTCTTTCAATGCGCGTTACACTTTTGACGACGGTTTGTTTATTCAGGGACGTGCCGGAAGAGATTCCTATAATGACACGTATAAAAATGTTGTGCCTTCAGGAACAGCGTATTATGCAGCCGGAAAAATCGCGGAGCAACGTACAAAATTTGCTGATGTTAATGCCGATATCCTGGTCGGAAAATCCTTTACAGTTAAAGATGATTTCACCATTACTCCAAATTTTGGTACCAGTTTCAGAAATACTCAGATAAGCCAGACTACCAATAATGGTACCGACTTCGCCATCTTCGGTATATATAATATTCTCAATGCAAAGAACAAATCGGTCGGTTATGTAGAAACCGAATCCGAAACACACGCAGTATACGGAACTTTGGAACTCGCATACAAGGATATTCTTTATCTAACAGGCAGCGGAAGATCAGACTGGTTCTCAACGCTGGCCACACCAGGCAAAGATAATAAACTGAACGTTATCTATCCGTCGGTTAGTGGTTCATTTATATTTTCCGAACTGTTACAGCCCGGGGTTCTATCCTTTGGTAAGGTAAGGGCCGGTTACGCCATGGTTGGCCAGTCAACTGATCCTTATAATACGTTGCTTGCCTATGGTTTCAGAAGTGAAACCATAATCGGAAGGCCGTTGGGGATCATCAGCAACCTCAACATTCCAAACTCAAGCTTACAAGCCTCAACAGCAACCGAACTGGAAGCAGGTACAGAGTTAAGGTTCTTTAAAGACCGTTTGAGCATGGACATGACCTGGTACAAAAAGAAATCCAAAGATGAGATCACGTTTGCCACAACTTCGCCCACTACAGGTTATGCAGGTGCTGTATTGAACTCTGGAGAGATTGAGAACAAAGGATTTGAAGCGTTATTTTCCGGAGTAGTGCTAAAAAATGCCGATTTCAGCTGGACTTCGTCATTAAACGGATCTTACAATGAAAATTCAGTGCTTTCGCTTGCTGAAGGTGTATCTTCCCAATTGATTGCTACATCACGTTCAGGTGTGGGCTTCCTGCAGAATATACCAGGTAAAGCAGCTGCACAGGTAATGGCCTACGACTACCTTTATGATTCAAACGGATCTATACTGAAGGACGCACTTGGTGCGCCGCAAAGAGGCGATCTGAAGGCTTACGGTTCTGCCTATAACAAATGGTTTGCAGGGTGGAACAATGAGTTTGCTTATAAAGGTGTAATATTGTCCTTCCTGATAGATGGTAAATGGGGTGGTAAAGTATTTTCAGCTACCGATTACTATGGTTATGTTTTTGGACTGCACAAAGCAACGCTGGAGAGCCGTGAAGCCCTTGGCAATACCGCTGCGGATTTCTATCTGAATACCGCGAATAATGCTTCTCATAAATTTGTTCAGGATGCAAGTTTTATCAAGTTCAGGCAACTGACACTTGGATATAACTTCCCTTCAAAAATGTTTAATAATAAAATTAAAGGCTTAAATGTTAGTCTGGTAGGCAGGAACCTCTTCATCCTGATGAAGAAAACAGATAACATCGATCCGGAATCAAGCTATAATGCAACGTTCCCTGGCCTGGAGTTGGGTGGTGTGCCTCCTGTCAGAACATTTGGTATGAATCTAAGTGTTAAATTCTAATTATTTAAACAGAAAACAATGAAAACGAACAGAACAAATATATATAGCTTTTTACTGATCTCTATCCTGGCAATAACAGGCTGTACAAAGGATTTTAAAGACATCAATACCAATCCGGTTGCTTACGGGCCAACTAATTTTGATCCAAATTACACACTCACCTCTGCCCAGCTTACTTATACCGGCAGTATCGACTTTGCCTATGATACCTGGAGAGGCAATCTCATTTATTCAGCAACGATGATGCAGGGGCTTTCTACTGTGGTCAGCTACTGGGCCGGAGACAAGTACTTGCTGAATGAAGGTTATACTGCTGCCTACTGGGGTAACAGTGCGGTGGGCGCATATATCGAGCAGGTAAGGCCAATTGTAGACGTCGTAGAATTTACAAGGGGAAAGCCTAAGTATAACAATGTTCATCAGATAGGCAGAATCTGGAAAGCACTCATTTTTGAGCGGCTAACCGATCTATATGGAGACGTTCCGTATTCTGAAGCAGGGCAGGGATTCTATACTGGTATCCTGAACCCTAAGTACGATAAACAACAGGCCATTTACATGGATCTTTTAAAAGAGGTTGAAGAAGCCACAGCCGCCTTAAATCCTGCCGGTGATGTTGTTACAGGCGATGCCGTATATCAGGGCGATATAACCAGTTGGAAACGCTTCGGGAATACGTTATTACTTCGTTTGGCGATGAGGTTAACAAAGGCAGATGAAAATACCGCAAAGGCCTACGCCCAAAAAGCCATCGGAAATACGATGACCGGCAATAGTGACAACGCACTTGTTAAGCATGATGTTGCCGGATCAAGAGTAACACAAAACAGGAACAGTCAGGTACTGCTTGGCGATGGCGGACAAGAAAACTACTATGTAAAATGGTCTAAAACATTTATTGATATATTGAAGACCGATAGTGATCCGCGATTGGCTAAGGTTGCTGTTACGAAACTGTATATAACCGAATCCGGTAAAGATCAAAGCACAACGTTCGACGCGAACCCAGCTGTACAGAAAGGGATGCCCAACGGAAAAGACCTGAGTGGTATCGCTGGTCGTGATGTCAGACAAGATGCATCTTTTACTACTTTTCCGGAGTATTCATCTCCAAACCCGGCAATGATCAAACGGGATGGAGTCACTTTCATATTAACTTATGCAGAAAGTGAATTGATGATTGCTGAAGCTGCCCAGAGATGGGGCCTTGGCGGATCGGCTGCGACACACTATAACGCAGGATTAAAAGCAGCGATCACCTGTCTTGCACAATATGATGCAACCCTGGCCATTTCAGATGCAACAGCCGATACTTTTGTTGCAGGCCATCGTTATGTCGCCGCGAATGGATTGCAGCAGATCAATACCCAATACTGGCTGCATGCTAATACCATCCTGGACTTTTATGAAACCTGGTCAAACTGGAGGAGAAGCGGATTCCCTTCACTGACGCCTGTAGTCTATCCCGGCAATGCAACCAACGGGACCATCCCCCGCAGATTCCCGTATCCGGTAGAAGAAGCCGCAAAAAATGGTGCCAACTACAAAGCCGCATCTGCAGCTGTACCAGGTGGCGATAACCTGGCGGGCAGAGTGTGGTGGGACAAACCATAATTTCCGATAATATCATCCCTATATTTCCGGGCCCTTTAGCAATTGCTAAGGGGCCTTTTTTATCTTCAGTCCACTTGTAAGGATTAACAAAATCCTGTAAATTCACAACATAAATCTAATTATGTCAAATATCCAGCTCATCATCGAAGAAAGACCAAGCAACATTGGCAATTTTATGGTCGGAAGGTTACTTCCCTTCCGTGAAAAGAGAATGGTTGGTCCTTTTGCATTTATAGATCATATGGGGCCGGTATGCCTCAATGACAGAGAAAATCTCGATGTCGCACCGCATCCGCACATAGGCCTGTCTACCCTAACCTATCTCTTTGAAGGCGCGATCATGCACCGCGACAGCCTGGGTACAGCAGTCGAGATCCTGCCAGGGCAAGTAAACTGGATGACTGCAGGCAGCGGCATCGTACATTCAGAAAGGACTCCCGAACACCTCAGAACATCCAATAAGATGATGCATGGGCTGCAGATTTGGGTGGCATTACCTAAACATCTGGAAAGTATGGAGCCAGAATTTTTTCATGTCGGGGAAGATGAAATTCCGGCATGGGAGCAAGATGGAGTACAATTTAAGCTCATCGCAGGTGAAGTTTTGGGAAAACGATCGCCGGGTCCGGTATACAGCCCGCTTTACCTTTTAGAATTAAAGTCTGAAAAGAAGCAAACCATTAAAATAGGAAGCGAACTCTTCGGAGAAAGCGCACTATACATTCTCGAAGGCAGCATACAAAGTGAAGAACATAGCTTTGGCCCTAAGCAGATCCTGGTAGCAAAAGACAGCAAGCTCTGCGAGTTTATCATGGCAGAAAATACAAGCATATACATCTTCGGAGGAACGCCTTTTCCCGAAGAAAGATTCATTTACTGGAATTTTGTGGCCTCAACGAAAGAACGTATCGAAGAAGCAAAAAATGCCTGGTTAAAACAAAGCTTTAAACCCGTGCCTGGAGAAACAGAATTCGTTCCTCTTCCTCCGCAAAGCCCGTTTATTCAGCAATAGCTTTATAGGCGCATTTCACCTGCCCGTGAGGTCAATCCTGAATTCATCGAACAACAGGGCTTCACCCGCTTCGGCGGGCATGGCGTAGTAAGCACCATTTATCGCAAAACTGAACGTATTTTTTTCTATGCTGATCTTCAGGAAACCATAGCGGTTGTCGCAATAGTTTTCCAGTTGCACATCTTCAAATAGTCCATTCTTTGAATCGTATGCAGCATCACAAGGGTCGGCAAGCGGATGCAACTCATCAAACCCGCCGGCACCCGCCACTATATACGGTACAGTCTTTCCATCAGCGTATTGCTTATTAAAACGCTGATAATTGTGTACATGCCCGCTAAAAACTACGTCAGGTTTAACGCCTGATGCTGCAAATGCTGATTCCAAAAGCTGTATCATAGGCACGCTGGAACCATGGTTCACGTCGGCCGAATAAGGCGCATGGTGCATACATACGATCAATGCCTTACCGGCATGGTTTTCTGCCGCATTCTTTAGTTCCTTAATGAACCAGTTCTTCTGTTCTCTGCCCACATGGCCGTATTTCGGCACATTGGTGTGAAGCCCTATAATAATTGCCAGAGGGGTTTCCATGGTCCAGTATACGTGAGGCTGTACCTGGCTTTTCCTGCTGCCCTCTTTGGTGAAATAAATGGTTTTGGAGCTCGTGTTGCAGAATGCCGTACAAAATGCATCAAGGCTTTCGTAATTCAACGAGCACTCGGGATTGATGTCTGTGTCATGGTTACCTGCAATCGCATATACAGGTGAAGGGTATATCTCAAAAGGCATTAAAAATTGTCGGTTGAGGTCCTGTTCTTCACCATAATGATAAGCCAGATCTCCGAGGTGGTATAAGAAGGCTGGCTGATCTTCTTTCGTTCCGGCGCACAAGTGCTGATGCGTCATCTGGGCGGCAATCCTTTCCTGCTGATCTGTAGTTTTTGTACCCCCGGTGTCTCCCACCATATGAAAGATCATTTTGCTGTCCAGCCCGCTGCTCTCGTTATCAAGTGCTAATCGGTAGGGAAAACTGCCTGAAGGCAATGGTAGTACCTGAAATTTATCGAGGTCATTAACCTGCTCTGTTTTTAAAACAGCATTGTAGATAATCTTGGTGCTGATCATAATGTTGGGTTTGGTGAGCATTATAAAATTAGATCATCTATATTAAGCCTGCATTAAAAATGAATTATTAAATTTGATAAAACACTAAATCTTATATTCATGATAAAAACTCCAAAAATAAAGGGTCTTCCTGTGATTGCAGCAGCGCTGTTAATCGCAGGAGCCTGCAACCAGCCAAAGACAAGCGCAGAACTGCAGTCTGGTATTTTATTAAAAAATATGGATACGACCGCCATTCCTGGCAATGATTTTACGCAGTATGTTAATGGTGCCTGGATGAAGAATACCAAAATCCCTGCCGACAAATCGTCTTATGGAGTTGGAGCAATGGTGAATGATAAGGCCCAGGAAGATGTTAAGGCACTGATAGAAAATGCAGCTAAAGGAAGCCCCGGGAAAGATTCTGAAGAGCAAAAAATAGGCGACTTCTATGAGGCTTATATGAACATGAAGGTACGTGATTCTATTGGCCTGAAACCGCTCGATGAAGAATTTAAGAAAATAGATGATATCGCTTCAGCTAAAGACCTTGCAGGTTATTTTGCCTATGCCAATAAGCTTGGTAACCTGGTGCCCTTTGGCGTGTCTGTGGTAGAAGACTTTAAAGATCCTAAAAAATACATGCTGCTCAGCTGGCAGGGCGGCCTTGGTTTGCCCGACCGGGAATATTACCTGCTTAAAGATGCGAAATCAGCAGCCATCAGGTCAAAATACATCATGCATATCGGGAACATGCTCAAAATTGCGGGCATGGAAGATGCAGGTGCAAAGGCTGCTCAGATCATGGCCCTGGAAACGCTTATCGCCTCAAAGCACATGAAAAAAGAAGAGACCAGAAATGTTGCGGGCCTGTACAATAAATATGCAGTTAAGAACCTGAATACACTGTTGCCCGGTTTTGACTGGACTGCTTTAATGACAGCTGCCGGAGTAGGCGGACAAGACAGTCTTGTAGTATGCCAGGTAGCATACACCAAAGATCTTAAGGCCATTTTGCAGCAAACTTCGCTCGAAACCTGGAAAACTTATTTAAAATGGGGATTGGTACATGGTTCAGCAACATCTTTAAACTCGGCTCTGGATAAAGAGAATTTCGATTTCTTCGCCAAAACATTATACGGCGTTACTGAGCAAAGACCCCAGTGGCGAAGGGCAGTTGATGAGGTGAACGACGCGCTGGGAGAAATGGTGGGTAAACTTTATGTTGAGAAACATTTTCCACCTGCAGCTAAAGAACGCATGCTTAAGCTCGTAGATAATCTGTTAAAAGCCTATGAAACAAGTATTAAGGAGCTGGACTGGATGAGCCCTGAAACCAAAAAACAGGCACTCAGCAAAATCTCCAAGTTTACGCCAAAGATCGGATATCCTGATAAGTGGAGAGACTATAGCGCACTTAAAGTTACCAGAAGCGACCTTTATGGAAACAATAAACGGGCTACCGAGTTTGAATACAACCGCAACATCAGTAAACTCGGAAAGCCCGTAGACCGTTCAGAATGGGGTATGACCCCGCAAACGGTCAATGCATATTATAATCCTACCATGAACGAGATTGTATTTCCCGCTGCCATCCTGCAGCCACCATTCTTTAACATGGAAGCAGAAGATGCAGTCAATTATGGTGGTATAGGGGCTGTGATCGGTCATGAAGTGGGTCATGGATTTGACGATCAGGGCAGTACATTTGATGGCGATGGGGTGATGCGCAATTGGTGGACACCAAAGGACCTGAGCGAGTTTAAAAAGAGAACAAGCGCCCTGGTAGCGCAATACAGTGGCTTTAAAGTATTTCCGGATCTCCATGTGAACGGTGATTTTACACTGGGCGAAAACATCGGCGACCTTGGCGGGCTTAGCATAGCCCTCAAAGCTTACAAGGCAAGCCTGAATGGCAAGGCTGCACCGGTAATGGATGGATTTACCGGAGAGCAAAGAGTATTTATTGGCTGGGGGCAGGTTTGGCTGGAGAAGGCCAGAGAAGAATCGTTAAGAAACCAGGTGGGTACTGATCCCCATTCTCCCGCAAAATTCCGGGTAAATGGAGTGGTAAGAAACATTCCGGAATTCTATACCGCATTTAAAGTCAAGGCGACAGATTCACTGTATCTGGCTCCTGATAAGCGGGTGAGGATCTGGTAAAATGACATGAAAAATATTAGAGAACCCCGATCCTGAGCAGTCGGGGTTTTTTATTAACTGCTGATATAACTTTCCAGTTGTGAGATGGTCAGCTTTTGATCTGCAATGATAAATTTAACTACATCACCGATAGATACCATACCCAAAACCTGATCACCGTCAGCGACAGGGAGGTGCCTGATGTGCTTGTCGGTCATGATCTGCATGCAAAGATCGATACTGTCAGCCGGGCTAACAGTTATCGGATCGGCTGTCATGACCTCCTTTATGGCCGTTTCCGCAGAAGATTTGCCATGAAGTATGATCTTTCGGGCATAATCCCTTTCTGTAAAAATGCCTAAGAGTTTTTGATCTTCAATGATCAGCAGAGCGCTAATGTTCTTTTCCATCATCAAATGAAGTGCCTCCAGTACAGAAGAACTTTCCGTTACCGAAAAAACCTGCAAGGGCTTAACATTTAGAATTTGTTGTACGGTTTTCATAAGCAATTAAGAATTTAGCTATGTCGAACTCAGGTAAATTGGCCGTCAAGTTTACCGGTCTTTTCTCTCTTTTAAAAGGGAAAAATGAAGTTGCAAAGGAAATATAACTAAAAATAATTAAATCACTATGATCTGATCATTAAATATTTAATGAAGCAGGGGAAGAATTTCCTCTACATACTTTCTGTCATTTGAGAGGCGGGGAACCTTATGCTGTCCGCCCAGTTTACCTTTCGATTTAAGCCAGTTGTAAAAGGTCTGCGCGGGCGCATTATGGACTTTGGGGCGGCGAAGTGCCATATCTTTAAAACGCTTCGCGTCATAATCTGAATTTACCTCCCTTAAGGTCTGGTCAAGCACATCTACAAAGCGTTCAAAATTATTTGGCTGCTGATCAAATTCGATGATCCATTCATGGCCGCCTACATCTTGGCCCTTGAAATAGATCGGGCAAGCAGTATAATCTTTAAAGACCGCACCGGTAGCATCACAAGCCCTGCAAATTGCCTGCTCTGCATTGTCTATAATTACTTCCTCTCCAAAAGCGTTAATAAAGTGCTTTGTTCTGCCGGTAATCCGGATGCGGTATGGCGACAAACTCGTAAACTGAACGGTGTCACCGATCATATACCGCCACAGGCCACCGTTCGTCGAAATAATGATTGCATAGTTTTTATGGAGTTCCACCTGCTCAAGCGACAATGTATCCGGATTTTCGCGTTCTATGTTTTCCAAAGGCAAAAATTCGTAGTAAATTCCATAATCGAGCATTAAGAGCATCTCATCTGAATTCACCTCGTCCTGTATGCCGAAGAAACCTTCAGAAGCATTATAGGTCTCGAGGTAATACATATCATTGCAAGGAATCAGCTCCTTAAACTGCTCACGGTAAGGCTTAAAGTTTACAGCCCCATGGATGTAAAGTTCCAGGTTGGGCCATACCTCCAGCAGGTTTTTCTTGCCGGTCATCTCCAGTACCTTTTTCGCGAGCACAATGGTCCAGGTGGGTACACCGGCAATATTGGTTACATTTTCCCTGATGGTCGCCTCAGCCATCTTTTCCATCTTCTCTTCATAATTGTCCATCAGGGCAATGGAAATGTTTGGTGTACGGTAGTATTCTGCCCACATCGGGAGGTTCTTGATCAACACCGCAGAAAGATCTCCGTAAAAGGAATCCTCATTGAGCTGATTGATCTGATGGCTACCCCCAAGAACAAGGCCCTTTCCGGTAAAAATCTGGTTATCCGGCCTGTTGTTGCAAAAGATCGACAGCATATCCTTCCCGCCTTTAAAATGACACTCCTGAAGTGACTCCTCAGAAACTGGGATAAACTTGCTCCTGTCGTTGGTAGTGCCCGACGATTTGGCAAACCACTTGATCTCTGTAGGCCAGAGGATGTTCTGCTCCCCTTTGAGCATGCGCTCGATATAAGGTTTTAACGTATCGTAATTTTGTATTGGAACGCGTTCCTTAAATTGTTTAGGCGTTTCAATTGTTCTGTAGGCAAATTTCTCACCCCATTCCGTATCTTCAGCACTGGAAATCAATTTCTGGAACCATTCTTCCTGTACATCGTGCGGGTATTTCATAAAAAGCTCGATCTGATGGACGCGCTTTTTCATATACCAGGTAAAAATTGAATTTACAATTGCCATTTGAAGGGATAAATTGATTTATAGATTTTTACTTCGAAGTACAAAATTCGACCCCAGATATACCCTTCTGACCATTTCATTGGCCGCCAGAACCTCAGGAGTACCCGATTCAAGAATTTTGCCTTCAAAAAGAAGATAGGCCCTGTCGGTAATAGACAGTGTTTCCTGAACATTATGATCTGTGATCAATATCCCTATGTTCTTTTTCTTGAGCTTGGCCACGATGGTCTGGATTTCCTCAACAGCAATCGGATCGACCCCCGCGAAGGGTTCATCCAGAAGAATAAAGTTAGGGCTTGCGGCCAATGCCCTTGCAATTTCCGTACGGCGGCGCTCGCCACCTGAAAGGAGATCCCCCCTGTTTTTACGAACCTTATGCAAACTGAACTCACTGATCAGTTCTTCCAGCTTTTCATGGCGCTCCTCCTTGTTCATATCTGTCATTTCCAGAATAGCCATGATGTTGTCCTCTACAGACAGCTTTCTGAAAACAGAAGCTTCCTGTGCCAGATAACCAATTCCTTTTTGTGCACGGCGAAACATCGGATCTTTGGTGATGTCCTGATCATCCAGAAATATAGTTCCCTCATTTGGTTTGATCAGACCAACGATCATATAAAATGACGTGGTCTTACCGGCACCGTTAGGCCCAAGCAATCCTACTATTTCGCCCTGGCTAACACTAAATGAAACATCATTTACCACAGTGCGCTGTTTGTATTTTTTAATGAGATTCTCGGCTCGTAATATCATTCCGGTATATTGGTTTTAATCGCTTTAATGTTCAACTGTAATCTTCGCTGTTCCTTCCATACGTTTTCTTCGATCGTATAACAAACAGAGAAAGGCTCATTTGGTTGTAAAAGACTTTCATATTCTGCAAGTCCGAACCCAATGCCTTCAAAAATAGCTGAATTTTGTTGTTTTAGCATCAACTTTAAGTGTTTTATGCCCGCAACATAAGGCTTAGCCGCAAGGTAAACGTTATCGCTTACAAACACAGGCGCAGGATTGTGCGGCCCGAAGGGTGCCATCTGCGCAATGATCCGCTGGAATTTGGCGGTGATCTGTGTAAAAGAGAGCGTAGCATCAATTACTTGTTCAGGTATCAGCAGGTCATCTGAAATAGTCGATCCAACGATCGCTTCGAATCTTTCAGAGAAAGATGCCATATTCTCCGCCTTCATGGTCAGGCCGGCAGCAAACTTATGGCCGCCAAACTGTACCAGCAGATCCTCACAGCCAAGCAGCGCCTCGTAAAGATCAAACCCAGCTACCGATCTTGCAGAACCTGTAAGCAGACCATTGGAAGCTGTCAGTACTACTGTCGGCCGGTAATACCTCTCCGTGAGCCTTGAAGCTACTATACCGATCACGCCTTTGTTCCAGCTTTCATGAAACACAACCGTGGTCTTTTTATTCATCAGGATCTCGCAGTCTTCAATCAGGGCAAGCGCTTCTGCCGTCATGCTCTGGTCCGAAGTCTTCCGGTCCATGTTCTGAAGGTTAATAAAGTTACTTTGCTCCTTAGCCAGCAGATCCTCATCGCAGATCAGCATTTTCACCGCCTCATTTGCATGATCCATTCTGCCCGCCGCATTGATCTTTGGCGCAAGCGTGAACACCACATCAGTTAGCGTGTAATCCTTTGCTTTTCCGGAGATCTCCATCAGTGCCTTTAATCCAATACATGGATTCTTATTGAGCTTGATCAGCCCGTGATAGGCAAGTATCCTGTTCTCACCGTCTACGGGCACAATATCTGCCGCAATGCTCACCATCACCAGGTCAAGATACTGTTCATAGGATGTTGCAGGGAGCTCATGCCTTAAGCAATAAGCCTGTGCAAGTTTAAATCCGATCCCGCAACCTGCCAGTTCCTTAAAAGGATAAGCACAATCCTTCCGCTTCGGATCAAGTACCGCTACAGCCGCAGGCAACTCGTCTCCGGGCAGGTGATGATCGCAAATGATAAAGTCCAGTCCAAGGGTGCCGGCATATGCAATCTTATCTGTTGATTTGATGCCGCAGTCCAGTGCAATGACCAGACTGAAGCCGTTCGCTGCAGCATAATCAATGCCGGCAGAGGAAATGCCGTAACCTTCTTTATGACGGTCCGGAATGTAATAATCGATATTGGCGCTGAACTGAG
>DATFQH010000021.1:0-2115 GCA_035264385.1 Pedobacter sp. | reverse complement strand
AAGACTGGTTCAGGTTTTCACTGTACTGGACAAAGAAAAGAATTAACTCTTGTTGAGTAATTTGCGGGCTGTTGCTCCCATGGTGATCAGGTATTGCGCAGCCATATAGGTAGCCATGATAAATAGGCCTGCGCAATTGGTCTGGCTAACAAATTTATTATAAGTGAGCAAAGCATCTGAAACCAGGAAACAAATGGCACCTGTTAAGATCAACAGGAAGCTGGAGCGGTTTACACGCTGATTTCGGAATGCGGCCATCATCATCGTCAGGGCCATCACGAAAATATAGGCTAGAACAGGCAGTTTCATCGTGCCCAGGTGGGGCCTGATGAAAAAATAAAAGCTGATGCTGAAAATTGCGCAAAGTAGTATGGCTATCCTCGCTCCTTTCTTATCCAGTTCCGGGGCAGACCTGAAATCCAGGTAAAAAGCGCTGATATAGCAAAGGTGACAGATCAGGAAGGCGGCCAGGCCATATATGAAAAAATCAGGATCGGAAGATTTCATGAGCAGTATGTCACCGGCAAGGGCAAACACAAGACCCGCAAATACACGTTTGTGAAAACGTCCGCTCAGTTTAGTACCCACCACAAGCATGAGCATCAGCGATAGGGTAATGAGTGGTTTGGTCGTATATTTTAGCCTGATCAGCTCTGTATTGTATTCTGCCAAGAGCTGCAGTAAAAATATAATCGCAAAAAGGACGTTAAACTTCATGTGTTTCTTCAGCATCGGGATTTATATTTTGGAGGTTATAGCGCCTTACGAGCGAGGTCACAATTTACTGATATTGGTGATACAAATTAACAAAAAAGCAGCATTTATGACATACGTCAATAATGCTGCTCTAAATATGTTTTAAAATAGAATCAGTAAACTAAAAATACAGAAAAGGCCAATTAATAGCTTTTCTCTGTACGGTTGTTGCGTCTGAAGCCACCACCCGCGTTACCCGCAGTACCTGGTTTTTCCTGAGCTTCAGCAACCTTGATGCGGTTACCATTGTAATCGCCACCATTCATGCGTTTGATTGCTTCTCTTGCCTCTTCGTCTACGGGCATTTCAACAAATCCAAACCCACGGCTCTGACCAGTGTCGCGATCTTTGATGATTCTAAGTGATTTTACCTGACCGAAATCACCAAATACGGCCGTCAATTCATCTTCCCCTACTTCTAAAGGAAGGCCTGTAATAAATATCTTCATTAATTTCTTTAAAATTTATGCAAAGTTAAGCATTTTTTGCTTAAAAACCAATCTATGTGTCAGTTAGATGTACTATTATCCTAATTATTTTAGCTTTGTTTTGAACAGGTCTATGGTCCTCTGCCAGGCTAGTTTTGCCGCTGCCTCATTGTACCTTGTGGGAGACGTATCGTTATTAAATGCATGGTTAACATCCTCATAGATATAAATCTTATAATCGATCTTGTTTTCCTTCAGGGCAGCCTCATAAACTGGAATCCCTGCATTTATCCGTTCATCCAATCCGCCGTAATGTAACATTAAACTTGCCTTAATTGCCGGGACGTCTTCTGCTTTAGCCTGACTACCGTAATAGGCAACCGCTGCCTGTAAATTCGGATCGCTGACAGCTAATTTGTTGGCCATAGCACCTCCCCAGCAAAAACCTACGCATCCGGTCTTGCCGTTGCCATCTTTATGTTTTCTAAGATATTCCAGCCCCTTAAGATAATTCTGCAGATTCTTATTCGGGTCTAACTGCCCGATGAGCTCTCTTCCTTTGTCTTCGTCGGCAGGTGTGCCTCCGAACGGAGATAAAGCATCTATTCCCAGGGCAATAAATCCTTCTGCGGCTACACGTTTGGTCACATCGATGATGTGTGGATTCAGACCTCTGTTTTCATGGATCACCACTACACATCCCAGTTTCTTTTTATCCTTCGGTTTAGCCAGAACAGCTTTTACATCGCCATCGGCGCCAGGGAAAGTGATGTTTTCTGAAATGATGCTGTCGTCATGAAATGAGCTTGCAGCTGCGTAGTTGTTTTCCAGCAAGGGCAGTACTGTAAGCGCAAGAGCGGTACTTCCGGTAAGGATAGCAAGTTTCTTCATGAAGTCTTTTCTGTTGAGTTTGCTGTGGGTGTACTCATCA
>DATFQH010000020.1:0-7332 GCA_035264385.1 Pedobacter sp. | reverse complement strand
GTTTTTTCTCACCTGGTAGCCAGCGATAATGCCGTGCATGATGAGTTTACAAAACACCAGCTGGCCAGGTTCAATGCGATGGCCGCGCAGATTGAAGATGAACTGAATTATAGCTTCATACGCCATATTTCGAATACTTCTGGTATTACCAGGCATCCTGAAGCGCAGCTGGACATGGTCAGGATAGGTATAGGATTGTATGGATTTGACGGAGGGATAGCTAATAATAAGGGACTGCAAACTGTAGCGATCCTGAAAACAACGATAACGCAACTGAAACACATTAAGCCCAACGAAACTGTGGGTTACAGCAGAATGGGTTCACTGCCCGATGGCGGCACCATTGCCACTGTAAAAATTGGTTATGCAGATGGCTATAACCGCAAGTTTGGCAACGGCGTGGGCAGAATGCTGGTTGGCGGCAGGGAGGTCCCTACAGTTGGCGTGATCTGTATGGATATGTGCATGCTGGATGTAACGGGACTGGAAGTGAAGACCGGCGACGAGGTGATCGTTTTCAACGACCGGCTTACCATTGCCCGGCTGGCTGCCCAGATCGAAACAATCCCGTACGAAATATTGACCAATATATCGCAGCGGGTGAAGCGGGTTTATTTTTATGAATAGATTTTGGCCATAAAATCCATAAGTTTGCAGCATGAATAGAATTGGCAGGGCATTCTTAAGGTACCTCATCAAGGGGCTGTTAATTGTGCTACCCATTGCATTGAGTATTTTTATCGTGGTATGGGCGGTTACTACCGTAGACAGCTGGTTGAATATCAACAACATTTTGGGTCTGGACCCAAAAACAGGAGCCAGCAGGAACATTCCCGGACTGGGCCTGGTACTGGTCATCTCCCTGATCCTGATCGCAGGAATCTTTGTAACAAATTTTGTGACGGAGCCTATGTACAACTGGTTTCAGCGCATTCTTGATCGCCTGCCTATTTTGAAATTTATTTATTCTTCCATTAAAGACCTTACCGAAGCTTTTGTTGGTGATGAGAAGAAGTTCAATCATCCGGTATTGGTAGAAGTGGAAGGCGGACTGAAAAAGATTGGTTTCCTTACTCAGAATGACCTTCATAAGATAAACCTGCCCGATGAGGTGGCGGTATACTTCCCGCTTTCCTACTCTTTTGCGGGGCAACTCTGCATCGTAAGACGCGATAAGGTAACAGATCTGGACATGAGCGCCGCAGATGCCATGAAGCTTGTGGTCAGTGGCGGTGTAAGCGGATTATAGCAGCACCCGCGCTTTAATGCAGCAAGATGCGGGTTTTACGGCCATGAGATGCGAAGTAAATTTGTAGGATCAAAAACCGAATAATGGAAACGCAAAACGAGATCGACTATCTTAGAATTCAAAAAGCCATTGAATATTTAAAGCTCAATTACAAGGCTCAGCCCTCATTGGATGAAGTTTCTGAACATGTAAATCTGAGCCCCTTTCATTTTCAGCGCATGTTTAAAGACTGGGCAGGTGTTACACCCAAACAGTTTTTGCAGTATTTGAGTGTGGAGCATGCAAAGGAAATTTTAAAACAGCAACAAGCTACTTTATTTGATACTGCCTACGAAACAGGACTGTCGGGAACGGGACGATTGCACGACTTATTTATAAAGGTGGAAGGCATGACCCCCGGCGAATATAAAAACGGAGGACAGGCGCTGGAAATCAATTATAGCTTTGCTGAAAGCCCTTTCGGAACCCTGATTGTGGCTGCCACCACTAAGGGCATTTGTCACCTGGCCTTTGCAGATCAGGGCAATGAGGCGGCACTGGAAACACTTAAAGATAAGTTCCCAAATGCGGCTTATAGCCAGCTACTGGACATAGCACAGCAAAATGCGATATTTATCTTCACCCAAGACTGGAGCAAGCTTAACGAAATCAAGCTTCACCTGAAGGGCAGTTCGTTTCAGCTCAAGGTATGGGAAGCGCTGCTAAAGGTGCCTATGGGCGGCCTTACCACTTACGCGAGGCTAGCAGGAATGGCCAATAGCCCAAAGGCTTCACGTGCAGTCGGTTCGGCTGTAGGCAGCAACCCTGTTGCCTTTCTTATCCCCTGCCACAGGGTGATCAGGTCTACCGGGGAAACCGGACAGTACCATTGGGATGCGGCACGCAAAAGTGCGATGCTCGGCTGGGAAGCGGCAAAATCCGGGCTATAAGCTTAGGGAAATTGTTGTCGAGAAAGTTCTGCCATCGGAAGGCCAGATGCCCGGACCTGGATAAAACTGCGGCCGCTTGGTAAAGTATTTCTTATCAAACGCATTGTTGACGTTGAATCCTATACGCAGATAACCCGTTAACCCAATGTTGGCGTTCATATCGAACAGATGGTATGCGGGCACAAGCCCCACAGATCCGCTGACATTGGGTTCTACGGTATTCAGTGCGTCTGCAAATGACTTGGCGGTATAACTGTGCAGGATACTCAAACTGTTGCGTTTCAGCTTGAAGGTAGCGCCATTCCGGCTTTGCCATTGAGGAACGCTTTCTACCTTGTTCCCGTCTACCGAAATGTTGGCGCTGCCAGAACGGACCGTGGCATCCTGGTATTGTCCGTCCATATAGGCGGTGGCTGTAAACAGTGCCAGGTTTGCTATTTTACTCAGCTGGAATTCGGCCTGGGTAAACAGTTCTACTCCTTTTGTCCTGGAATCTCCAATATTGGTTTTGAAAAAAATCTCCTGGTTATTGGCATCCTTTTGCACCAGTGTCCCCAATCTGTTGTTGTATTGCAGCTGAAAGTAGCTGACATCCCAGACCAGAAATTTATAATTACCCCTGAAGCCTGCTTCCAGGTTATAACCTTTGGCGTCTTTCAGATTTTTATCGGCCAGCTCGTTTAGCGCACCGGGAATGATGTCTTTAAAAATTACCGGGCGGTAGGCTTGTGACCAGCCCGCATAGAGGTTCATGGTTTTGCTCAGTTCATATTGCGCATTGGCACCAAACAGGGGAAAATGATGACTGATTTTGTTGGGGATATCGCCAATCGCGTAATTGTCTTTCGTTATCGTTCCGCTCATTTTGGTTTCTCCTGCTTCTACCCTGAACCCTGTATTGACGGCAAGGCGGGGCAGCAATACCCATCTGTTTTCAGCAAAAAAAGCGATGTTACTGGTTTTCAGGTGCAGATCTCTTCCCCATCCCGGTGTAACCAGCGAAAGATCGAAGTCTGTACCGGTGGTGCCCTTACCCAGCTGCCTGCGATTCAGATCGTTGTTCATATATTGTATCCCTGCAGAGAGGTTACTGGTCTGGCCAAGCAAGCCGTAAGATTGAAGCAATCTCAGTTCAGTCGTGTAACTATGGAAGTTGTCTATATCAACCTGTCTGTTGGCATACTGCAGGCTTACAGGATCTATAACATCTATGACCGTTGCCAGTTTATCGAACAGTACACTGTTGCGCGCACCAAGGACCGCTGAGCTGGTCAGCTTAAGCTGCGTTTGTTTTCCTGCTTTCCAATCTAAAGTAATCGAAGGTACGTGTATTTCAGGATTATAATAATTGCGTGAGCGGGTAGCTGACCTGGGATCGTCTTTAAACATCTGGTCGGTAAGCGGTCCTGCAAGATGAATCAGATAATTTGAGCGTGTATATTCTGCTTTGATCTCCAGAGCTGGACTAAACTGATAGAACAGTGATATATTTTGCGCATCGTATTTAGAGTCACTGTTCTTGCGATAGCCACTATTTGCTTTTTTATTGAACCATGCATAGTACCTGAATTTGCCTTTAGTTCCGCTAATGGAATTGAAAGTGCTGAGCAGGCCATAGGATCCGGCTGTGTTGATACTCTGGAAGGCGAGTGCTGACGAATCGGGTTGTTTGCCAACATAATTGAGCATACCTCCGAACTGCGCCCCATACTGTAGTGAACCCGTTCCCCTGACGAGTTCTATGCGCTCAACAGCTTCCAGGGGAATGTTATAATGACTTGCCGGATAGCCGTACATATCGGAATTGGTGATCACACCATCTTTGCGGATATTGAACTCCCAGCCCCTGTGTGGATCGAGCCCGCGTGTGGAAATATTGGTCTGGTTACCTGTACCATCCATATCATAAACAAAGACACCTGGTATTTTAGCAAACACCTGTCTGCCATATTTTTCTGTAAGCGCCGCATCACGGTTGGTAAGGTCGATCACTTCGGTCTTCTTACCCGAAAAGATATAGGTGCCTGCAATCGAATCGAGCCGCTTGATGTCACGTTGCCTGCTGATGCTGTTGATGACGACTTCTTTAAGTTTTTTAGGATTATCCTGCGTCGGGTTTTGCGCCAAGGCTGGCAATGAAAAAAAAGCAAGAATTGTGATAGCGTAGCATATCCTCATACGTTAAAATAAAATATCTGGTCTCGACGAATATACTAATTAAAGCAATTGAATTTAAGTTAAATAGAAGAATTCTAAAGTCTAAAGTATGGTTTATATGTCCCTTAATGTGCTTTTAATTAGCTCCAGTGCCATATTTAAAATATTTTTGAAATAAAGTCTATTAAATTTGTAGACTTTATTTATATTTGTATCATCAAACGCAGGAAGACGCATTTGATTTAACATATAGTCATGTGGCCGAGTGGTTAGGTAAGGGTCTGCAAAACCTTTGACGGCGGTTCGAATCCGCCCTTGACGTCCAGTTCAATTTTCTTATTGTCTGATTTTAGATGTTTGGTTAGATCTAAGTTTTGTTTAAAAGCCAGGTTGGATGATCTGGCTTTTAGTTTTCAAAGACCCTTGTAAACTGCAAATTTGTTTCTTGGTTAAAGACCAAAAAAAACGGAGATACAGCAATTCGCCGTATCCCCGCTATCTAAATTAACGCTCTCGTATATATAGACGAGCAAACTTGTCTTTTATTGTATTTCGGTTTAAAAAAAATTAAAATTCATAAAATTCTATTGGAAGTCCGCAATTGATGATTGCGATATGATGAATTTTTATGGAGCATAGCTATGAAAATCAGCGGCCAATGAGCAATTGATAGATCTCGCCCTTGTTTCCTGCGAGAAGGATTAGTTTTCCTGCCTTACTCTTCTGAATTACATTAAAATTCAGTCCGGAAATATTATGCCAGTTCATTCCGCCATCTGCAGATACATCGGTACCTGAAGATCCTGTAGCGACCATTGTTTTCTGATTGACATAGGCTACGCCAGAACGATAACCGGCAACTGGTCTTGCAGGCTTCTTCCATGTTTTTCCGCCATCAGTTGTCAGCAATACGTTATTTGCACTTTCTTTGTCCTGAAGGTAGTTTCCGCCTACCACAACACCATGCTTTCTGTCGTAAAAGGCCATAGAGAAAACTCCGGTACTGCTTTCGCCCTGAATGATCGGGCATTTAAAATTCTTCCAGGTGTATCCGTAGTTCCGAGTGAAATAGATATTAGACACCGAACCTCCCGTGGCAATCCAGGCCAGACCTTTTCCATGTGTCCGGATGGTGGTGCCGCTCGCGGCAAAGCCGGCCTCTCCTACTTTAAGTTCGGTTTTCAGATTTCCGGAAACATTTTGCCAGTTCAGCCCTCCGTCCCTGGTCTTGAGCAACTGCATTTTGTGGTCGATAGGGTCGCCGAAGATCATGCCGTTCTCTGCGTCCCAGAAATCCATGCCATCCAGAAATATAGCCGAATCGGTATTTTTGTAGCATTCCTTCCAGCTTTTACCTCCATCTGTGGTCAGCAGCACGTACGCCGGTGAACCTGCATTTACGATCACCGCCTTGTTGCTGTCAAATGCTTCTATATCCCTGAAATCAAGCTTTTCATAGCCTGAAGGCTTCGTCCATTGCCAGGTAATACCTCCGTCTGTGGTTTTACCGATGGAACCGTTACTGCCACTTACCCAGATAATTTCATCTGTAACGACAGACATGCCCCTTATGCTGGTATTTTCACCGGAAGTAAGTGGTTTTAGATTATAGCTTTGCGCGAAACTGTTCAGCGAAAGCAATAGCAGACAAGATAGTATATACTGTTTCATCATTTTACCCGTTTCCAGACTTCAGATCTGCCGATGATAGAAATACCGATATAACCGCGCATACTAAGTTCTCCGTTGCTTTTTATAGTCATATTGCAGCTGTAAGTCTTACCCGACTTAGGGTCGTATATGGTCCCATCGGTCCATTTGCCATTGTCATAAACAAAGTTTTTCAGGATCTCCAGCCCTAAAATTGGCCTGGACCTTAAGCTGGCTTCAGGATTCTTCAAATCTGTTTTCAATGTTCCTTCTGTTCCTTTAGGATCTTTGATCCAGACCAATTTACCAAAGTATTTGTCACTTCGTTTTGTGATGTCTATATGAGCTTCTCCGGTTGAATTGATCCATTTTCCAAGGATAGCATCTTTATTTTGGGCAGATGAAGAAAAGGTAATGGCTGTAAACAACAACAACAGACTTAAATATTTCATAGTGTACATATTCGTCGGGCAGGTGATAATAAGTTACTACAATAGTACCGCTTAATTTGTTCTATGGCTTATGAAATAATTAAGTTGACAATCTGGCTACTTTACCACTTTCAATACACCTTTCATCACCAGGTAATGCCCGGGATAGGTACAAATAAAAGGATAATCACCAGGAACTTCGGGAACTGTAAAGTAAATCGTATCAGATTTACCGGGTTGCAGCAAAACCGTATGTACCAATATTTTAGGGTCATTAGGAACAAAGTTGAAACGTTCTCCATCGAGCCCCATTTTGGTAGCCAGCTCACCTACTGCATTGCCTGCTCCTTTTGCCGTCAGAACAAAATTGTGCAGCATATCGTCTTTATTGACAAATGTGAGTTTTACTTTCGTACCTGCTTTGAGCACAATACTGGTCTGGTCAAATTTAAGTCCTGATACTGTACCCAGCACGATCGATTTCTCAGCACCGCTTTTCCAGTTTACCGGCTGTTCTGTTTTGTGCTTTTGGGTGGAAGCGGAAGATGTCGTCGTTGCAGATGTTTCTCCCATATTCATATGGTCATGTCCGGCCATAGCGGCTATTGGTTTGTTTGCCGTGGTTAAAACCAGTTTTTCACCATCAGGAACCTGGTTTAGCGTGTAATAGCTATAGCTGTGCAGTAATGGAAGCTGCCCCTCTTCTGCACGAAGGCCTTCAGCCTTAATCTCATGAATATAGCCCGGTTTTAAGCTATCCAGCACGAGTCTTATTTTTTTATGATCTTCAGACACTACAATGGCTTTAATGACACGCTTGCCCATATTTATAGCCGGGCTGCCGTACACGTGATGGTACTTATAGGTAAAAGTCGAAATTTGATAAGCATCTGCGCTTTGTGCAGTCTTAGCATCT
>DATFQH010000019.1:0-12821 GCA_035264385.1 Pedobacter sp. | reverse complement strand
GGGACCGCTACCGCGTTCGACAACTAAGCAAGTTTAAACGTGGCGCCTACCAGGATCTCTAAAGTAATTCGTAAATTTAGCAGGGCAGAACAATAGCCCCTTTGTCTGCCCTGTTTACCTAACTGCCTTGTGTATGAATAGTACGGAAAGTATAGCTGAATTTTATAAATACAAGCTCGGTCACCTCCCCGTTAATGTCGGTAACGATATTGCGCACTTCAACGTATTTAAACTGGAAGAAAGTCTGGGACATGGCTGCACTGAACCTGTAAAATATACAAGGAGAGACTTTTACAAGATCAGCCTCATCAGGGGCAAAAGTATATTTCACTATGCCGATAAGAGTCTGGAAACCTCAGGATCCACGCTCATGTTCTTCAACCCGCAAGTACCCTATACCTGGGAGCCATTGACAGATGAAGCAACAGGATTCTTTTGTATCTTCAGGGAAGCTTTTTTTACTGAAAACCTGAGAAGCAACATCAAGGACATGCCCATGTTTATGGCAGCAGGCAAACCTTCCTATGCGCTCGATGCAACACAGGATGAACTCATTTCCCAGATTTTTCATAAAATAATGGCCGAGATCGGCTCTGATTACCGTTTTAAGTTTGACTTAATCCGCAACCATGTAACTGAACTGATCCATGTGGCTTTGAAAATGCAGCCCACCGAGCGGCTGTACCAGCACGCCGATGCCAACGCGCGCATTACTGCCATATTTTCAGAATTGCTGGAACGGCAATTTCCTATAGAAACACCAGCACAACAATTTATCCTGCGTTCGGCCAGAGATTTTGCCGATAAGCTGGCCGTCCATGTCAATCATCTGAACCGGGCAATCAAAGAGACCACAGGTAAAACCACTTCACAGCACATCTCTGAACGGCTTGCCGCCGAAGCAAAAGCATTGCTGAGGCATACCAGCTGGAATATATCAGAAATCAGTTACTGCCTTGGCTTTGAAGAACCCGCACATTTCAATCACTTTTTCAAAAAACATACTGCCATCACACCAACCGCCTTCAGAATTGCGGTTTAAAGCATTTGTTGATTTTTCCACGAATGGCAAGCCTTTATAAGTTACGCAGTAAAAAGCCAGTAATGTTGAAATTGATGTAGGCAGCAGAATTGCCCGATTTGAGTAAATATAAAGGGAAGTTGACTACGTCTTCCTCCCCTCATATAATCATCCCTATTGATGAAGCAATAATAAAACTAAAAATCATGATTACCAAATATTATTTGAAAAATTTATTAAAATCATTTCTTTTAGTTTAGGATCAATTCCAGATACCAACTTTTAGCAAGATAGATTCAGCGTGAGCAAGGCAGGACATACATGCTACCTCATTCGGAGTGAGTCCGCCATGAGTCCACAGTGAGTCCACGGTGAGTCCGCCTTTTCCCAGTAAAAAGGCGGACTCACCGTGGACTCACTGTGCTGTAATAGCGCAGTCAGTAAAAGCAAGGTAGCAGGCAGACCGCAGCCAGGCTCGACTGCAAACAAAAAAAGCCCCGGAATCTTTTCCGGGGCTTTGCAGCAGACATTTTAATGCCTGTTAAATAACGATATTTACTATCCTGCCCTTTACAACGATTACCTTTTTAGGTGTTTTACCTTCCAGGTATCTTTGTACGTCTGCATTGCCAAGTACTGCTTCTTCAATTGCAGCAGGTTCCAGAGCAAGGCTCAGATTCAGGTTCAACCGGGTTTTACCATTCACCGAAATGGGATAACTGAATTCATCCTCCACCATATACTCAGGATTGAACTTAGGATATTCTGTACACGAAAGACTGCCGGCTGCGTTGCCCAACAGGGTCCAGAGTTCTTCACAAATGTGAGGCGCATAAGGCGAAAGCACGACAACCAGATCTTCAAGTACCTGGCGGTTCCTGCATTTCAGTTCAGTAAGCTCATTAACAGCGATCATAAAGCTGGATACGGAAGTATTGAAAGAAAAACGTTCGATATCGTCCTGTACTTTTTTAATGATCTTATGCAGAGCCTTCAGTTCTGTCTTGTTCGGAACCGAATCATCTACATGAAATACCCATTGCTCATTGTGGAATAATCGCCAGAACTTACGCAGAAACTTAAATACACCTTCTATACCATTGGTATTCCATGGCTTGCTTTGCTCCAGCGGGCCAAGAAACATTTCGTACATGCGCAGGGTGTCTGCGCCATAGTTCTCGATCAGGATATCCGGGTTTACTACGTTAAACTTCGATTTGGACATTTTCTCCACCTCGACACCACAAATGTATTTCCCGTTCTCCAGAATGAATTCGGCATTCGCAAACTCAGGTCTGAAAAGCTTGAACTTCTCGATGTTCAGGATTTCATTTTCAACAATATTTACGTCGACATGTAATGCCGATGTTTTATAATCTTTTCTAAGACCGTGAGAAACCAACGTATTTGTTCCCCTGCCTTCTTGGTCCACCACACGGTACACAAAGTTGCTCCTTCCCTGGATCATGCCCTGGTTGATGAGTTTTTTGAACGGTTCTTCTTCCTGCACATACCCAAGATCCTTGAGGAATTTGTTCCAAAAGCGGCTGTACAATAAGTGCCCGGTAGCATGCTCGGCACCGCCGATATACAGATCTACGTCTTTCCAGTAACTGATGGCTTCTTTGGATGCGAAACGGCTCTCGTTCAATGAATCCATGTAGCGGTACCAATACCAGCTTGATCCGGCCCAGCCCGGCATGGTGCTCAGTTCGTATTCGTACTGATCTTCATAGCTCCAGCCTTCCGCTCTGCCCAGCGGCGGTTCACCGGTTTCTGTTGGCAGGTATTTATCAATTTCCGGAAGTAACAAAGGCAATTCTTCTTCATTGATCAGGTAAGGAAGTCCATTTTTAAAATAAACAGGGATGGGCTCGCCCCAGTAACGCTGACGGCCAAAGACGGCATCGCGCATTCGGTAGTTGATCTTTGCCTTGCCTGCTCCATTTGCTTCCAGCCAGCTGTTCAATGCTGAGGTAGCTTCGGCATAGTTCATTCCGTTAATGAAGCCGGAATTGATGTATTTTCCTTCCTTGGTAGGGTCGGCCTGGTTTTCGATGTCTTTTTGAGCATCCAGTATCTGAATGATCGGCAGCCCGAAGTGCGTGGCAAACAACCAGTCGCGCTGGTCGCCGCTCGGCACACCCATTACGGCGCCGGTTCCGTATCCTGCCAATACATAATCTGCAATCCAAAGCTGTACGCGTTCACCGCTCACCTGGTTGATGACATAACTGCCGGTAAAGGCGCCTGATACTGTTTTTGTATCGGCCATACGGTCCAGTTCTGATTTCTTTTTGGTTTGTGTGATATAATTCCGGATATCGATTTGTTGCTCCGGCGTGGTCAGCAAGTTTACCAGTTCATGCTCGGGAGCAAGAACCAGGTATGAAACGCCAAATATGGTATCTACACGGGTAGTGAAGACTTCAATGTAATCTGTAGTCAGTTGTGAGGCAGGAGCCATAAGGTCTGCCCCCTCAATTTTGAACTTTACGCTGGCTCCTATACTCTTGCCGATCCAGTTGCGCTGCATTTCTTTAACGGGCTCGGGCCAGTCTATGGTGTTCAGGCCCTGAAGCAGGCGTTCTGCATAGGCAGAAATCCGCATGCTCCACTGCATCATTTTCTTTTGCTCTACCGGATGACCTCCGCGTTCCGAATATCCATCTTTAACTTCATCATTGGCCAGTACCGTACCCAGGGCAGGGCACCAGTTTACCGTGCTTTCACGAAGATAGGTTAGCCGGTATTTCAGCAGTTCCTCTTGTTTTTCTTCATCGGTCATGGTGGCCCAGTCACTTGGCAGGAATGTTTGTACATCTTCATCACATACGGCCTTTACATCGACACTTCCTGCAGCGTTGAACTTTTCTATTAAGGTAGTGATGTCTTCGGCACGATCGGCATCGAGGTTGTACCAGGAATTGAAGAGTTGCATAAAGATCCACTGCGTCCATTTGTAGTATCCTGGATCGCTGGTACGCACTTCACTACTCCAGTCGAACGAAAAACCGATCTTATCCAGCTGTCTGCGGTAGGTATTTATGTTGGTTTCGGTCGTCAAGGCCGGGTGCTGACCGGTTTGGATGGCATATTGCTCTGCAGGTAATCCAAAGGAATCATAGCCCATGGGGTGCAGTACGTTGAAGCCTTTTAGCCTTTTGTATCTTGAGAATATATCAGAAGCAATATAGCCGAGTGGATGACCTACATGCAGGCCTGCTCCTGAAGGATAGGGAAACATGTCCAGTACGTAAAATTTAGGCTTTGAGGTGTCCTGTTGTGCTTTGAAGGTTTGGTTTTGAGCCCAGTGTTTTTGCCACTTTTGCTCTATTTCTTTAAATTGGTAGTCCATTACTGCTAATTCCTTAATATAGAGCGCGAAAATAAGAAATAAAGGGCGTTATAGAAATTGTTTAGCAAATTTAGGGTTATAGATGCTGTGTTTACCAGAAAGAAAATAGGAGACGGCGCAGGCAATGGCCACATAAGCTGCGCATGGAAATCCGAATAGTTCGAGGGCCATGACTGTGCAGGCGATAGGCGTTTTGGCTGCTCCGGCAAAAACAGCTACAAAACCCATTCCGGCAAGAAGGCCCGTTGGGAGGGGTAAAAAGAGGGAAAGGGCACTGCCCAGCGTTGCGCCGATAAAAAACAGTGGTGTCACTTCTCCTCCTTTAAAACCTGCCCCGAGGGTAATCGCGGTTAGCAATATCTTTAAGGCAAAATCCTGCGGGGCTGATATCTGCTGAAAAGACTCAAGGATCTGAGGAATGCCCAGCCCGGTATATTGATACATTCCTGGCAGCAAAACCAGCAAAAGCACTATAATTCCGCCGGCAAAGGGCCTGAGGGGCGCATAGAAAATTTTATTGAACGCGGCAGTCATCAGGTGGGTAAGCTTTACAAACAATACCGCAGCAAGTGCAAATGCTGCGCCTGCCAGTAAACTAAAAAGTAATAGGCTGAATTTTAGTTCTGGTATTACACCAATTTGATAGTTTGTATGCCCTACACCCCATAGTCCGGTGATCCAGGCACTGAGAAATGCGCAGGACAATGCCGGAAGAATGGCCCGGTAGGGTACCATACCCACAAACAACACTTCCATTCCGAAAATCGCTCCAGCCAGCGGCGTGCCAAATACTGAAGAAAATCCTCCGCTCAGGGCGGCTATCAGCAGGATACTGCGGCCTTGCCGATCCAGTTTAAATGGCTTATACAGCTGGTCCGCAGCGGCGGCAGACATTTGTAAGGCTGTTCCCTCCCGTCCTGCCGAGCCACCGAAAAGGTGGGTTGCAACAGTTCCAAGTAAAACCAGTGGTGTCATTCTGAAGGGTATTGCCTCTTTTGGATCGTGGATGGTATCAAATACAAGACCGTTGCCCCGACCCGTATCCTGCCCCCAATACTGATACAGGAGCCCAACGGACAGTCCTGCAAGGGGCAGACAATAAATCAGCCGCCGATGATGCTCATGATATTGTGTTGCCCAATTGAGCAAACTGAGAAATAAAGCAGATAAACTTCCGGCGGCAATACTTATGATAACCACCAGTACAAGCCATTTAAAGAATACTGAAATATTGAATTCCTGCTTTACAGACATATTGATCTGCCGTAAAGATAGAACAATCTGATATTATCTTTTCAGATATACCGTTTCTGTTTCATTACCTTCAGTTGAAGTAAATTCCAGAACATCCTCGTTTACAGTTGTGACCTGACAAAAATAGGTCTTGCCGCCAACAACAATATTTATTCCTTTGTTTACAACTATCGTATAGTGGCCTTTCTGTGTTTGGCCGCTTCTTTTAATTTCAACACCGTCATCCTCGCCATCTTCAAAATCGTAATAATCACCTGGCAAAACAGGAGGTAGTGCCGGCGATGGCTGTATGTTAGTGATGTTCCACTTTCCGGCGATCTGAACTTTCAATTCATTAATTGTTGCTTTTTTGCATGCGGTGAATCCGGCAAGGAAAATTAACAGGCTGGCGGCAAATAATAGATGTTTGTTCATTGATGGTTCTTTTTTTGTTGAAATCAAATATGATGCCTTTTCATATTTTCAATAGGACTATTGATCAATCTTAACGCAAAAACTTTTGTTTTCTTGTGATTTTGGTAAAATACGGCGAAGGCTTTCATTATTTTTTATACAATCCTATAACTTATACCGATAGATTTACGTTATTAGATTTTATATTTTTATTTTCGCAGAAATAAATAAAAACAATTACATGGAAGAATTTGAAGTTAGCGATGCTTCTAAGAAGACCAAGACCATTTACATTTCAACGATCTTCAGTATTGCACTGGTATTGTTGATGCTGGGTATGCTGGGTTTGATACTGGTGCACGCAAAAAACCTTTCAAATTATGTAAAGGAGAATATTGTTCTGAACATCATTGTGGATGAAGGTGCTAAGGAGACGGACGTATTACAGTTTCAAAAAGACCTGAACGCCAATGCAGCGGTTAAGAACACCCAGTATGTGAATAAGGAGATGGCGGCCCGAAATTTGACCAATGACCTTGGCGAGGATTTCGTTAATTTCCTGGGCTACAACCCCTTGCTTTCAACAGTTGATGTTTATTTGAAGGCCGATTATGCCAACACTAAAAGTATAGAGGCACTAAAGGCGGGAATTGCACAAAATCCGGTGGTAAAGGAAGTCATTTATCAAAGTTCACTGATTGATATGGTGAACCAGAACATCAATACCATCGGTCTGATCATTCTTGGCTTTGCTGCTATTTTACTGGTGATATCTGTAGCACTGATCAACAACACCATTCGTCTGGCTATTTATTCGCAGCGTTTTCTGATTAAAAGTATGCAGTTGGTGGGTGCTACTAAAAACTTTATCCGCAAGCCTTTTATTCTGCTGGCGGCACTGCATGGATTGATCGCTGCATTTATCGCGATCCTGATCCTGCTTGGTTTATTGTATTATGCACAGCGTGAGATTCCGGAAATTGTAATTCTGAGAAATTATACCGAGTTTGGTATTGTATTGCTGGGATTAGTGGGTGTGGGTATATTTATTACTGCCCTGAGCACGTCTTTTGCGGTGAGCCGGTATTTACGTTTAAAAATTTACGATCTTTACAGATAAGATAATGATAGAAAAAAAAGCAACTCCTGCCCAGGATAATAAAACAGAACTGGTATTTACTAAAAAGAACTACCAGTTACTGATCATCAGCATAGCCATTGTAGTGTTTGGCTTTATCTTAATGATTGGCAGTACAGACATTTATGATGTTAGAAAGACCCTGATCGCTCCAATGGTAGTGCTTGCCGGCTTTGGATTTGGGGTTTATGCGATACTCAAGAAATAGTTAGTACATGGATTATTTACAGGCCCTCATACTTGCCGTAATTGAGGGATTGACAGAGTTTTTACCTGTTTCATCTACCGGGCACATGGTGCTTGCCAGTTCTTTTATGGGCATTGGTCACGATGAATTTGTAAAATTATTTGAAGTGGCTATTCAGTTGGGTGCTATTTTGGCTGTAGTGGTGCTTTACTGGAAGAAATTTTTCGATTTCAGCAAATGGCAGTTCTATATTAAATTAATCATCGCTGTGATTCCTGCGCTGGTATTTGGCAAACTGCTGAATGACTTTATTGATGAGAAACTGGGCAACCCCATATTTATTGCCGTAGTGCTGCTGGTAGGTGGAATAATTTTGCTTTTTATAGATAAACTATTCAAGCAGCCTGAAATACATGATGAGGCAGGTATAAGTAATCTTTCTGCTTTTAAAATAGGATGTTTCCAGGTACTAGCCATCGCATTTCCCGGTCTGAGCAGAAGCGCTGCTACCATTATTGGTGGTATGCAGCAGAAGCTTAGCAGAAATGCCGCCGCTGAATTCTCTTTTTTCCTGGCTGTACCGACCATGTGTGCCGCTACGGGCTACAAATTACTGAAGGGCTATTCGCTGCTCAATACTGAAAATGTAAAACTGCTGCTGTTTGGAAACCTTATCGCCTTTATTGTTGCCATCATTGCCATTAAATCTTTTATAGGCTTTTTATCCAAGCATGGGTTCCGTATCTTTGGCTGGTACAGAATTATTGTAGGCATTGTTATTCTTGCGCTATATTTTTCCGGCGTTGAGATGAATGTATTATGAGAGAATTTAATTTTGCGGAGGGCGAACTGCTGCTCATCAACAAACCCTATAAGTGGACCAGCTTTGATGTGGTTGGCAAGATCAGGAATTCATTGAAACCGTTAAAGCTGAAAGTTGGACACGCCGGAACGCTTGATCCGCTCGCAACCGGCCTGCTGATCTTATGTACGGGTAAACTCACCAAACAGATAGATACCTTTCAGGCTGAAGATAAGGAATATACCGGCACAATGACCCTTGGGGCGACAACGCCTTCATTTGATCTTGAAACCGCCGTAGATCAGGAATTTTCTCTGGAAGGCATTACGGAAGCGGCCATTTACGCGGCTACAGAACCATTTAAGGGTGACATACAGCAGTATCCGCCTGCCCATTCTGCGGTGAAGGTCAATGGCGAAAGGCTTTACGTTAAGGCAAGACGTGGTGAGGAGACTGAACTACGCCTGAGAAGCGTAACTGTGTATGACTTTGAGATCACCAGAATTGCGTTGCCGGAAGTAGACTTCAGAATCGTGTGCAGCAAGGGTACCTATATCCGTTCGCTGGTATCTGATTTTGGGAGGCAGCTGAACAACGGGGCTTATCTTTCTAAACTTACACGTACCCGAAGTGGTGATTTTTTATTGCAGGACGCATTTGAGGTAGCCGATCTGGTTGACTATCTTAGGAGCAAAAAGGAATAATTATGCGTGGTCAGATCAAATCCGGAAAGCTGAACTTTGTTAAGAATATGTTTTTGATTACCTGCGGTATTGTATCTGCATGTTTCGGTTTAAAGAGCTTTTTATTGCCAAATAATTTCATTGACGGTGGTGTGACCGGAATATCTCTGCTGATCAGCAGACTGACCGGCCTGAAGTTATCTTACCTGATAGTTGCGATCAATATCCCTTTTATAGTTTTAGGTTTCAGACAGATAGGCAGGGGTTTTGCGGTTAAGACCGGGATTGCAATTATTGTTCTGGCAGCGATGCTGCTATGGATTCCTTTTGAGCCGGTAACGAGTGATAAATTACTGATAGCCGTTTTCGGAGGGTTATTCCTTGGCGGTGGCATCGGTCTTGCGATGCGTGGGGGGTGTGTGATCGATGGAACTGAAGTGCTGGCACTGTACATCAGCAGAAACAGCATTCTTACTGTAGGCAATATCATTCTGATCTTGAATATACTCATTTTTGGCGTTGTGGCTTATTTCCTGAACATGGTTACTGCGATGTATTCCATCCTGACCTATTTATCTGCCTCGAAAACGGTCGACTATATTGTTAATGGAATAGAGCAATATACAGGCGTCACGATCATTTCAGAAAAGAATGAGGAGATCAAAAAGTATGTCATTAACCAAATGAAACGGGGTGTGACCATTTACAAAGGTGAGGGAGGCTACGGCCTCAAGAAAGACATCGATATTTTGTATACTGTGGTTACTAAACTGGAGATGAGTAAGCTGCAGACAGCGATCAGACAGATCGACCCGGATGCTTTCGTGATCCAGCAGCAGATTGCTGATATAAAGGGGGGCGTGGTAAAACGCCAGTCGTTACATTAAACTATTATTGATTTTGAAAATTTATAATCATTTTTCTGAATTCACAAAGCTAAAGAACGCAGCAGTAACCATAGGCACTTTTGACGGCGTCCACTACGGGCATCAGAAAATCATAAAACGTCTTTGTGAGCTGGCCAGGATTATGGGAGGTGAGAGTGTGATTCTAACCTTTTTTCCGCACCCCAGGCTGATAATTGATCCTGAGAACCAGGACCTGAAAATGATTAATACCATTACTGAAAAAGCAAAGATACTTGCAGATCTTGGGGTTGATCATCTGATCATTACTCCTTTTACAAGGGATTTTTCCAATCTCAGCCCAGACGAATACATTAAAGATATTCTGGTCGACACCATTGGTGTAAAGCAGCTGATTGTGGGTTATGATCACCGTTTTGGAAAGGACAGAAAAGGTGGCATGAAAGATCTGGAGGCATTTTCAAAGCATTTTGATTTTAAAATTGAAGAGATTCCGGAACAGGACATCAATGATGTGGCTGTCAGCTCTACCAAAATCAGGAATGCCCTTTTGAATGGGGAGGTGGCTTTGGCGGCGAGCTTTCTGGGTTATGACTTTTCTCTGCATGGCCAGGTGGTCAAGGGCGACAAGATCGGGCGGACGATCGGTTATCCTACTGCAAACATTTTTGTGGAGGAGACTTATAAACTTATTCCTTCTGACGGAATCTACGCAGTAACGGTGGAAATGAATGCTGAGGTGTATAAGGGTATGGCTTATATTGGTCAGCGGCCTACCATCAACGGAATGACAAGAAACATAGAGGTTAATATATTTGACTTCAATAAGGAAATTTACGGACAGGATATAACCATGAACTTTCTTGAATTTTTAAGACATGATGTTAAATTTACCGGACTGGAAGCACTGAAAGAGCAGCTTCATAAGGATAAACTGGCTACGCTCGATTATTTCAGCAGGCAGTCATAAAAGAGTTATCATGCCTTTTTTACCTTAAAAAAGGCCTTTTTTTTGTATCTTACGGCAAACACGATTTTGCCTATGATACATTTACCGGTTTTGATAACTGATTTAGGTTTAATTCTGGCCGCCGCCGGAATTACCACTCTCCTGTTTAAAGCCATAAAACAACCGCTCGTTTTGGGCTATATTCTTGCTGGGTTGCTGGTTGGCCCGCACATCCAGTTTTTACCTACTGTTACTGATAATGAGAGTATTCATATCTGGGCAGAGATTGGTGTGATATTTCTTTTATTTAGCCTGGGATTAGAATTTAGTTTCAAAAAGCTGGTAAAGGTTGGAGGTTCTGCATCTATAACCGCTATTGTTGAGGTCGTTTTTATGCTGCTCATTGGCTTCTTTGCCGGAATGGCTATGGGCTGGTCTACCATGGACAGTATATTCTTAGGGGGTATCCTCTCTGTTTCTTCAACTACAATTATCATCAGGGCTTTTGAGGAACTCGGTGTGAAACATAAGAAATTTGCGGGATTGGTATTTGGTGTGCTGATCGTTGAGGATCTGGTTGCTATCTTATTACTGGTACTGCTGTCGACCCTGGCGGTGAGCCAGCAGTTTGCCGGTGGCGAAATGCTGAACTCCATTTTAAAACTCTGCTTCTTCCTGGTGCTGTGGTTCATCGGTGGAATATTTCTGGTGCCTACTTTTTTAAAGCTGACCAGGAAATTGATGAATGATGAAACCATGCTGGTGGTGTCTATAGCCTTGTGCCTGATCATGGTACTTCTGGCTGTAAAGGTGGGTTTTTCACCTGCACTTGGTGCCTTTATAATGGGTTCTATTCTTGCTGAAACTACGCAGGCAGAGCGCATAGAGCACCTGACCAAATCCGTCAAAGACCTTTTCGCTGCTATATTTTTCGTTTCTGTGGGTATGCTTATTGATCCTGGAATTGTGATCGAGTATGCAGTTCCGATTGTAGTGATCACTTTAGCTACTGTGCTGGGCAAATTCCTGAGCTCGGGGATGGGCGCACTGTTATCGGGCCAGCCGCTGAAGACATCGGTGCAAACGGGGATGAGCCTGGCGCAGATCGGTGAGTTTTCTTTTATCATTGCGACGCTTGGGCTTACGCTAAAGGTGACAAGTGACTTTTTATACCCGATCGCGGTTGCGGTATCTGCAATTACTACATTTACTACGCCCTACCTGATCAAGGCTTCTGAGCCTTTATATCTATTTCTGGAGCGCAAGCTGCCAAGGAAATGGGTGGAGGGCATAAACAGATACAGTTCAAGTACTGCAGGCATTACAACACTGAGCGATTGGAAGATATTGCTGAGGTCATATACTTTTAATACCATTATTCACTCAGTGATCCTGATCGCCATCGCTTTTCTCGGTGCAAGATACCTGCAGCCATTCATTACCAAAAATCTGATTAATGGCAATAATGGCATTATCCTTAGCCTGGTGCTGAGTCTCATCATTATGACTCCCTTTCTTTGGGCACTGGCCATCAGACGTTTGGAGAGAACGGCGTACTCGCATTTATGGTTGAATAAAAAATATACCCGCGGACCATTAATTGCGTTGGAAGTGCTGCGTATAGCACTGGCATTATTCTTTGTCGGCTTTCTGATTTACCAGTTTTACAGTACCTGGATTTCCATCAGCATTGCCCTTGCCCTGATCGTACTCGGGATGTTTATATTTTCCAGAAAACTACAAAGCTTTTATAACAAACTTGAAAGCAGATTTTTATTGAATCTGAACGCCAGGGAAAGACAAAATTCTCAGCCTGAAATACTACCATGGGATACCCACCTTGCCGACCTTGTAGTAGCTCCGGAGTCTAAATTGGTGGGCAAGACGCTTGTTGAACTCTCTGTGAGAGAAAAATATGGGGTAAACATTGCACTGATAGAACGCGGTAAGATTATGATCCCGACTCCGGGAAGGGATGAGCGTCTTTATCCGAATGATAAGGTAATGGTGATCGGAACAGATGACCAGCTGGCGGCCGTCAAGCAACTTTTTGAAGGCAGTACGGATGAGAGCCTGGAATCCAGTTTTCCAAGGGAAGATATGGCCTTACAGAAAATCGTGATCAACAGCAGTTCGCCCGTGTTTGGACAGAGCATACGCACCTCAGGGA
>DATFQH010000018.1:0-9195 GCA_035264385.1 Pedobacter sp. | reverse complement strand
TTTGAGATATATAGTTGCTTTTTATCATTGTTTGAATTGCATTGGCAAAATTAACTATTTATTGATGTAAACAACAAACAATAACCCAATTATCTTTTCCATGCCCATATATTATCAGGTTTGCTATATTTTTATATAGCTTTGGACAACTAGATAAAAAACTGACGATATGAAACTGGTATCCTATAAAACAGAAGACAGAGAACACCTGGGTGTTTTTGTAAACGGACACATTTATAACCTCAACTCCTGCGACAAGCAGCTGCCAGATAATATGCAGGATTTCCTGCAGGGCGGAGAAGTTTTGATGGAGCGTGCTAAAAAGATCGACGCACAAATTAAATCAGGCGAGACTGAACCGAAACAGGAAGCGTTTTTCGAATTGCTGGCACCGGTGCCACATCCGGCATCCTGCAGAGACGGCTATGCATTTCGTCAGCATGTGGCCGCTGCGCGGAGAAACCGCAGGGCAGATATGATCGCAGAATTTGACCAATATCCTATATTTTACTTTACCAACCATAATGCCATCCAGGGTCCCGGTGAAATAGCATGTATGCCAGACCATTTTCAAAAGCTCGACTTTGAACTGGAAGCAGCCATTGTGATCGGTAAAAAAGGAAGAAACATTACCGCTGCAGAAGCCGACAGCTATATAGCAGGGTACATGATCATGAACGACATGAGCGCGAGAACACTGCAGCTGGAAGAAATGTTACTCAATCTCGGCCCCGCCAAAGGTAAGGATTTTTCAACAGTGATCGGCCCCTGGCTGGTTACCCCTGACGAACTCGAACCCTATAAAACCGCGCCAAAGGAAGGCCATACCGGCAATACCTATAGCCTTAAAATGACCTGTACGGTCAATGGCGTTAAAGTATCCGAAGGCAATATGGCCGATATGGACTGGACCTTTGCGGAAATCATAGAGCGCTGTGCCTACGGCGCCGATATTCTGCCAGGCGATGTGATCGGTTCGGGTACGGTCGGAACCGGCTGCTTCCTCGAATTAAACGGCACAGGATTGCTGAATGACCCGAACTTCAAGCCACAATGGCTGCAGGACGGCGATGTAGTAGAAATGGAGATCACCGGGCTGGGGCACCTGAGCAACACCATTAAAAAAGCAGACACAGACTTTTCTATCCTTGCGCTAAAAAAATAATGCTGACCATCAATACCTCAGATCTTTCCCCGGCGCAATTGCAAAACTATATGCAGTATGCCATTGCGCCGAGGCCCATCTGCTTTGCCACCACCATAGACCATTCAGGAAACATTAACCTGAGTCCATTCAGCTTTTTCAATATGTTCAGCACCAATCCTCCGCTCTGCATTTTTTCGCCGGCGAGGAGGGTCAGGGACAATACCACAAAGCATACCCTTGAAAATGTGCTGGAGGTAAAAGAATGTGTCATCAACATCGTAAACTACGCCATGGTACAGCAGACCAGCCTTGCCAGTACAGAATATGGAAAAGGAGTCAATGAATTTGAAAAGGCCGGCTTTACCATGCTGCCATCACAATTGGTGAAACCACCGCGTGTTGCAGAGGCACCAGTACAAATGGAGTGCACTGTACGGGAGGTGATCAGTCTGGGCGAAAACCCGGGTGCGGGCAATCTCATTCTGGCCGAAGTCAGGCTCATCCACATCAGGGAAGAAATACTGGATGAGGAAGGAAAGATCGATCAGGCGAAAATAGATCTGGTGGCACGTCTCGGCGGCGACTGGTATTGCAGGGTGACACCAGAAAACCTCTTTAAAGTAGCAAAACCATTGACCACACTTGGCGTCGGCATAGACGCACTTCCCAAATCCGTAAGAAACTCTAAAGTGCTTAGTGGTAATGATCTTGGGATGCTGGGCAATATTGAGCAGTTGCCTTCGGCCGATGAAATAGACGCCGTAACCACCTGGCCTGAAGTGAAAGAAATACTCGATGCGACAATTGGCGACGCCCAAAACCGCGAACGTGAACTTCATGAATACGCAAAGATCTTAATGGAAGCAGGTAAAGTAAAAGCAGCCTTAAAAGTAGTTTTGTTATAGCAGCAGAGGAACACGCTGACTCGGAGGCGTTGTATTACAATATGCTGATCACCTTCAGAAAGCGTCTTTTGTAAAAACCATCGTTCAGGCTGGTAATGGTCACCCCTTTTGCGCCTCCCGATGAAGAGTGGATAAATTTAATCTCGTCTCCATCTACAGAATAAATGATGCCTACATGACCCGGTCTGCGCGATCTGCTGTTGGTACCGGTAAAGAGAATTACATCGCCGATCTTGGCGTCTTCCAGCTTTACCGCATCACCGCTCGCGGCGAAATCCCTCGAAGAGCGCGGAACCTTGAAGCCAAAATTGCTGAATACATAATTTACGAAGCCCGAGCAATCAAATCCCCTTTTGGGGCTGCTCGAAGCAGTTCTGTACCTGATGCCGAGCATAGACTTTGCGAAATCAAGCAAGCGGTTCGGCGAAGTGGTTTCCTTCACTTTTTCCGGCTGATCCGGCAACTGGCTAGACAGATCCTGAACCATTTTCTGGTATTGTACCGGGATAGTGGCCTGCGACTTAACGGTCAAAACACTACAAAGTAAAACACTAAAAATAAGAATGGTTTGTTTCATATTTTAATGGGTTAAAGATATTAAAATTATCATTGAACCCTAAAAATGTTGATAACTTGGTGATTATGGCGTTGTTACGGCTACAGGGAGCGTCTTTCCGTTGAAAAACTTATGTCCTGTTCTTGCAAAATCCGCTACATACTTGCCCATTTCAAAAGCCATCACAGGCGATTCATAACCAGGAAAAGCCTGTTCAAGCATTTCAGTCTGAGCCGAACCCAGGGCGAGGCAATTCACCTTTATGCCGGTATCGGCCAGTTCGAAAGCGAGGCATTCCGTTAAGGTATGCAAAGCAGACTTGGAGGAAGAGTAAGCGGACAGGCCCGGAAACTTTACACTCCCCTGAAAGCCACCCATGCTGCCAATGTTCAGGATGTGGCTACCCGAACCCATAAGGGGCAACACATTGCGGATCATGTTGAAGTGTCCCAGAACATTGCTCTCAAACATTTCGTACATATCTTCCGCCGAAGTTTCCAAAAAAGGTTTATTGATCAATGCACCGGCATTGTTGATCAGTATATCCACACGGCCCAGTCGTTCCTTTAAAAAAGGCATCAGGGCAGCATAGTCGTCTTTCACAATATCAAATTCTACCGGAAGCAATACGCAGTCCGGATTAATTCCCTTGGCCAGCTCCAGTAACTTGCGCAGCTTATCGGCCGATCTGGCAATACAGACCACCTTATTTTCTTTATTCAGTGTAAATTCCAGTGCGGCCTCAAATCCTATTCCGCTGCTGGCACCTGTCAGTACTATATTCATTCGCTATCTTCTTCTGTGATCAATTGGGTAACCGGGTTGGCAATTACATGCAACCCATCGCTGATCAGTTTATTATATTCGGCTTCACCTGCAGCCTTTAGCTCCAGGTATATGCGGATCTGTTTTTCCAGCTCCGGATACAAATTTTTGTGGAACAGGATCTCAAGGATCTCCAGCGCGCACAGCCAGTCACTGCGGTGTTCAGCTTTCAATACTGCAAACAATTCGGGCAGACTTTCAAAACCAAGCTGATCCTCTCTGATGCTCCTAACCTTTCTGTAGATCTCATGCAGTTTTAAAGTCTTTTCATCATACACCATTTTGTGGGTCTGCTGATCACTCACATGCGTAAGCTCCTCGTATGCACCCTTATCTGCGGCACCGTTAAAAACCGATACGATACGTTCACCTACGGCCATATCATAGATTCCCCATTCCGGCTGGAACAAAATATTGCCGTTGCTTTCCTTCACTGTACAATCTTCGAAAGTAATCATATAAGTTCGGCTTTCCCTGGTTTGATGGATGGTCGCTACCATGCCCTTCACCGTAATTCCGCTATCAAACTCAAGTACAGCCAAATGCAACGGCCGTATGCCATAAGTCGACAATTCGCTGCTGCTCATGTTCTCGATAGGTTTTTCTATCCCTTTCAGCCTGCCTGCCGGCGATGAAAAACCATCCCTGTGGTGATGCTTTCCATGGCCGGGAAGCTCAATGCCATCAAATGCAAGTGCCGAAGGTCCTGAAGTTTTCAAAAATGTCAGGGTATCCTGCATATCCAGGCCCATGTCTGTAAATACACCCGTTACCTGCAGTCCGGAACTGTAAACCGCCGTCGCCGGATTTTTACATGCGATAGCCTTGCTTATACCCTCAACTCCGCCGCGCCTGAAGGCCATGGTATCGGCAAAGCGTTCCAGCACATCGATCAGGTTTTGAAAGTTGGGTGTTACAAACAACTGCGGCTGCGGCTTGGTAATGTCATAGCTGTAATTGATGGTATCCATATTGTACCAGAGTTTTTCCACTTCAGGCCGCATACAGGAAGAACTTTCACCAATAGAGGACAGCAATCCGGCACCGTAGATTTTTGGATCATCCAGGGTGCCGATCAGGCCATACTCGACCGTCCACCAATGCAGGCGGCCCAGTAAAGCCATTTCCGAAGGCTCACCCATATTTTCAGCAATGTGCTGTAAATGCTTTTCAGCCCTCGCTATTTCCTGCTCGGGCGCATCTGCCGACTCTTTTAAAATAGAGAGGTGGCGTATCGCCTCATACAACTCAAAATCCTTCGACGAGAACATTGCCTTAGCACCGATAGTGCCAAAATAACTAAGATAATTGTTGTAATCGGCATCTGCGATAATAGGCGCATGCCCTGCCGATTCATGAATGATATCGGGGGCAGGCGTGTATTCGATATGGTTGATCTGGCGGATGTCTGCCGCAATCACGAGTACACGATAAGACTGGTATTCCATGAATGCTGCCGGAGGAATAAAGCCATCAACTGTAACCGCGCCCCAACCGATCTTACCCAGGTTGTCGTTCATAGTCTGCAACTGAGGAATATACTCAATGCTTAGGCCAGCGCGCTGCAAGCCCTTGATATACGGGTAATAAGCAACATCTTTTAAATAACTGTAATTCTGACGCATGACATAGCGCCATACCGCCTGATCTGCGGGCGTATATTTCTCATAATGCTGCGCTACAATAAATTGCCTCAGGTGCCGCGGCAGTTTTCCTACCTGTGCATTATTAAAGTCATTAAAATCGCTCATCATTCAGTTCTTCAATGTTTTTGTTTCAATTGACAAATGAAAACGTGACTAATATAATGCTATCACCAGCGATCACCAAATAAAGGGGCTGCCTGTGACGATAAAATGATCTATTTTTTGACTCTAAATGAAAAGTGTTTCTGCGAGAAATAGCTAAAGATAACCAGGACAATCTGTGTAATCAGCTTGGCGATACTGGCATAAAAACCAAAACCCTCCACCATGATTTTGATCAGTGCAAGATTCAGTAGGAAGTTTGTGGTCACCACAGATCCGTATCTGAAAAGCTGTATGCGGCCCTTAAGGTTGGACTGTGTAAAGACCAGGTATTTGTTTAATGTAAAGCCGATCAGAAAGGTAATCGGGGTTTCAATGATCAGGGCAGCCGTTGGTGCAGTGATCAGCTTTGGGAAATAAGGAATGTTAAGTACAACATCCTGCTGGTGCAGCAGCCAGTTGTAAGCCATGAAAAATACAATAGCACCTGTGGCAGCAGTAGTACCGCCGCTCACCATGTACCTAAATGTATCTATAGAAAACCAGCGTGAAAAAGGAGGATAAAAGAAATCGATTATTCTCAATAAAGCTTTGCGCATCCCTTTTATTTCGCTGTTAAGGTGTTGGTTATCATTCTGTTGTTGTATTGTTGTTCAAAGGCCTTCAGGAATTTCCCCATTTTATCTGCTACTAACGGCTCTTTCCCCAATATGTTGTGCTGTGTAAGCCGGTCTGTCTTCAGGTTGTAAAGCCCGGTATTTTCCTTCCCGTCATTAACCAGCATATAATCTCCCTGGTAAAAGCTAAAGTTGCCATCATTGTTGTTGACCACAAAGTTATCATTACCTTTTGCAAAAGCATCAAAACCGAGTGCGAAATAAGGCTTGTCGTAATGTAAATAATTTAAGACAGTGGGCATAATATCGATCTGCTGCATCAGTTTATCCTGTTTACCCTTTAGATTTCCTCCAGGATAGTACAATATAATCGGAATAGAGAAATAGCCCGGAGTAGTTTGATATTCCGGATAGTAGGATACTGTCGCGTGATCCGCGCAGAGCACGAATAAGGTATTTTTATACCAGGGCATTGTTGAAGCTGTCCTGAAAAAGTTCCGCAGTGCCATGTCCGTATAGCCGATCACTTCCTGTACAGGCAGCGGCCCTTTAGGGAACTTGCCTTTGTAGGCCTCAGGTAACCTGAAGGGATGGTGCGAGGACAAAGAGAAAAAACTGGAAAAAAAAGGTTGCTTTAGCGTGTTCATGGTCTTTGCCATATACTGCATAAAGGGATCGTCCCAGATGCCCCAGGTGCCGTCTGAATCTCCGGTATTTCTATACTCATTCTGTCCGAAATAATGTTTTATACCCGCAAGATGTGTATAGGACGAAAAGCCCATGGAACCGTTGGGCGCCCCATGAAAAAAAGCGGTCTCGTACCCTTCATCACCCAGCAGTTTGGCAATGCTCGTTGTTTTATTCCCCGAGTAAATAGACAATACGAAAGGTTCCCTGATGGAAGGAATTCCGGTAATGACCGAAGGGATGGCGTCAATAGATTTACGGCCGTTGGCATAAGTATGTGTAAAGGTATAGCTTTGCGGAATCAGTGAGTCAATAAAAGGCGTATAACCCTTATACCTGCCGCCGTCCAGATCTTTGTTCAGCCCGCCGACGTGTTCTTTTCCCAGGCTCTCTATGATCAGGAAAACAACATTAAGCTTTTTGAAATGACCGGTATCTGCGGGCATATGTAGGGGGTTGTAAAACTCGGCCAAAGTCTTTTCATTATAATAATTCAGCGGCTTCAGCTTTGAAGACTTCAGCGTTCTGAAAATGCAAAAAGGAGTGTTCAGCACCAGGCTCATCTGGTCGGGTGTATCCACATATTCCCCGGCATTGCTCAGCGTGATGGGCCTTGTGCCAAAGCCCCATCCGCCCCTCATACCCGTCACGCAGGCCAGCGCAATCAGCAGCATCAGCACGGTATGCCCCAGGTAGACCGGCCAGGTGAATGCTGTCCGGTTTCTGACTTTCATGGCATCATAGGCTTTCAGCAGCAGCCAGATAAACAGGGCAAAAAGCAACAGCAAGTACCAGTAATCTGCCAGGAAATCTCCAAGCAGCTTCAATTTATTCTGTTCGTTCTTAAACTGGCTGTATACCGTAGCGGTAGTGCGTTTTAACGTATATTTATAATAAGCGAAATCAGCGAAATTTGCGGCAATCCCGATGCTGTTGGTTATGATGAACAACCATTTACAGAATTTCTGATAACCTTCCCGGTATCTGAACCCGAAAGGGATCACCTGCATCAGAATAAAGAGCGAATTGATGTAGATCAGTGCAGATAGATCAAACTTAAGTCCACCGAAAAGGATCCGCAGGTACTTTGTAAAGCTGATGTCCTGAAAAAGACCGGCGTTGAAGAGAAAAAACCCTATCCTGCAGAACGTATATACGATCAGTACGATGCCCAGGCGGTAGGCCAGCGCGACATAGAGCTGAAGCCCGGTATTGTGTTTAGTTTTCAATTGTACCCTTTTAATTACAGGGCGAATTTAAGTAATGGTAATGATGTGTTAATGTTAAATTAAAACAAATTATTCAGGCTAAGGTAAATTAATGGTGATATCCCTTATCTCGGAAGCGATACAAAGTCCATCACGGCACAGTACCGGTAGCCTTTGTGCGACTGGATACTTACGCCCACAAAATTGAACTCATAATCGGTATCCAGCATCAGCTTCCTGTGCCCAAGGTCGGGTACATTTTTATCGAGCAATAACATACAGGCATTACCAAGCCCTGTGGCAAAACCAAAGGAAAGATTTTCGCCCATAGCCCTTCTTGGGTACATCTGGCTGATCCTGTCCTTTGCAGTTCTCCCGTCACGCGATTTATGTTCGGCATAGTTGTACTTGTTCATGTCTTTACCATGCTGCCTGGCCACCCAGCTCATCGCTTCATCCGGCCAGAATACCGGCAGGTTTTTCTTGCCCTTAACATCTTTTTCTAGACTCTTGTAGGCCTTTTCACTCCGGCTGATCTTCAGTGAACTGTAATTGCTGTACTGTTGCATCTGCCGGTTATGGATCTCGATAAAATCCTGAAAATAGGTGTTAAAAAATTTTTCCGCATCCATACGGACAAGGTTCGTATACAATATGAAGTCCTTTTCTTCGGCACTGAGGTATTTTGCATTTCCTGCAGTATTGGCAAGAGTCAGCTCTTCTTTAGACCACCCATTTTCCGTTTTCAAGGGTGCCCCCGTAAAGAAAGCAGATACCGCGGTGATTACCGGAAGTAAAATCAAACCTATCCAATTCATGTTGTAAAGAACGCAAAACCTGCGCCATTTATTGGCTTAGCCCTTAAATTTCAGCTGGCACCAGATTGCCAAGATACTGTGTTCCCGAAATCAGCGACCTGTCCCAGGACGTGAGGCCGATATAGAGTTCCAGATCTCCGGCAAGCATGAGCGAGCCAATGCCCAAAACACACTGTTCTGCCGCCCGCTGCGCGGCACCCACAAATCCGGCAGTGGTTTTGCTTATTTTATCATAAACCGTCAGCATGATCTGATCACTGCCGGACGCGCCATCGACCAGATTTGCCTCCCATTGAATGTGGAGGGTACCTGAAGCAAAACTCACAACCGGATTTAAAATGCCCGGCAAATCGCCCTTGCTCAGGATCAGCCTGCTGTAGTCTACCACAAGGTCGGGGTAGGGGCCGATCAGCTGGTTGTTGTGATTTGCTGCATGTGCAGCATTACGTTCGGTCTGCTCAGCAGCATAATGCATAAAGCCGATCTTGAGGTAAGGCTGAAAGGGTTTGAGGAATTTACTCAAAAAACCAAAACTCGTTGTGGTTGCAATTTCAGCTGCTGACTTCTTTCTTCTTTTCTTTCTTTCCGGTTTGGACCGTAAGTAAGGTATGCCCTTCCAGATCGACCCCACTACCGGCCCTACAGAGCCCGACACGGCGCCAATGATTCCATTTTTAATTCTTC
>DATFQH010000017.1:0-4063 GCA_035264385.1 Pedobacter sp. | reverse complement strand
AGCACTGATGGGCGTTGCCTTCAAGGGCTATGACCGCATTGCAAAACTGCTGATCGAGAGCGGCGCTAACCTCAACCTGCAACACGGAAACGGCGGCACAGCACTCATGTTTGCAGCCATGTTCGGGCGGCACGACCTGCTCAAAACGCTGCTTCAATCCGGTGCCAGCAAATCCCTGCTAGACATTCGCGGCCTGTCCGTTTACGACCTTGCGGCACAACAAGGCAACACCGAAGCCATTGCAATTTTGGATGCCCCAAATTAACCACACACTAAAATTAAACACACACTAAAGGAAAATACATACCTGATATCAACACGCAAAACACCTTAAACTTAAAACAACATAAAAAAAGCGCCTGCAATACACAGGCGCTTTTTTTTAAGCAGGCACTTTCCTCGGTTTTTCTCTTTCCCAGAACCTGTGCCCGGCAATAGCCTTTATAAACATACTGCCCAACGCAGCACCGTCTTTCTCTACAATAACACCTGGCTCAGCGCCCTTTATTAAGCTGATGTTCAGCAGCGGAAGCGCATCCCCATCAGCAGCAATAGCCTTGCAATGTTTATAAGCCTCGCTAATGAAGTGAACAGCATTTGCTTCCCCTAGCAGCGCATCCACACTGGTTTTTCCACCAGGAACATACACCGCATCAAACAACACAGAGGCAGCAGTCAGAAAACTTTGATCAACTGCTATCTTATCTTTTCCAGCCGCAACAATAAACCCTAAACGCGGTGCAATCACTTCCGTAATAGCCCCCTCCTTTTCCAAAGCAGTTTTCACAGCAGCAACAGCAGCCCCGTCAACACCATCCGCCGCAAGTATCGCAATCTTCCTACTCTTAATGGTATCCTTAACCGTATTTGCCATACTCAGCGCAGCAGAAGCTTTCAGCTTACTGATAACATTACGCGATTGATAATCCTCAGGTTTCCCATCAGCCGGAATACTGCCATTCACAGGAAAAGGAATATTTTTAGGCAACTCGATGCCCAGGCCATAGGCAACCTTACCAGCCAACACCACATCAATCTGGAATAACAAACCCATCATTCGCTCACGTATCGCCACCTCTTTCACCTTACCCAGCTCAAAAGTTAATGCATCAATGATATGGTTCTTTTCCGGTTCAGACTGGCTATTGAAGAACAAAGTAGCCTGGCTAAAATGATCCAGAAAACTATCACTTCTGGCCCTTATTTTTCTTGCATCGATGCGCTCCTCATAACTGGTAAACCCACCATCAGCCTCCTTTACCTGCACAGGATCGTTATTACCCAGCGAATTCGGACCATAACTCGACTTACCCCTGTTAATTGTTTGTCGCATAAAACCATCCCGCTGGTTATTGTGCACAGGCACTACAGGGCGGTTAATTGGTATCTCGTGAAAGTTAGGGCCACCCAACCTGATCAGCTGCGTATCCGTGTAAGAAAACAACCTGCCCTGCATTAGCGGATCATTTGTAAAATCAATGCCCGGCACAATATGGCCCACATGAAAAGCAACCTGTTCCGTTTCAGCAAAGAAGTTATCAGGATTCCGGTTCAAAGTCATTTTACCGATGCGCTGTACCGGAACCAATTCTTCAGGGATAATTTTTGTCGGATCAAGAAGATCAAATTCAAACTTGAACTCATCTGCCTCGGGAACAATCTGCAAACCCAGTTCCCATTCCGGGAAAGCACCAGATTCAATGGCATCCCAAAGATCCCTTCGGTGAAAATCCGGATCCTTACCCGATATATTCTGCGCCTCATCCCAGGCAACAGCATGCACACCCAGTAGAGGCTTCCAGTGGAATTTAACAAAAACAGCTTCGCCTTGCCTGTTGATCAACCGGAAAGTATGGACGCCAAAACCCTCCATCATCCTATAGCTTCTGGGAATTGCCCGGTCACTCATGGTCCACATGATCATATGCGCCGATTCGGGCATTAGGGATATAAAATCCCAGAAAGTATCATGCGCTGAGGCAGCCTGAGGTATTTCATTGTCCGGTTCAGGCTTCACCGCATGAACCAGGTCCGGAAATTTCATAGCATCCTGGATAAAGAATACAGGAATATTGTTACCCACCAGATCAAAATTTCCTTCCTGAGTATAAAACTTCACTGCAAAACCACGAACATCCCTCGCCAGATCCGTAGACCCTCTGGAGCCAGCCACCGTAGAGAACCGCACAAAAACAGGAGTTTCCGTCTCCGTATCATTCAGGAAATGTGCTTTGGTAAATGCAGACTGGCTTTCATAAAGTTTAAAGACCCCATGCGCACCAGATCCGCGTGCATGCACAATACGTTCAGGAATGCGTTCATGGTCAAAATGAGTGATCTTTTCTCTAAGAATGAAATCTTCAAGCAAGGTAGCACCGCGTTCTCCGGCCTTCAGCGAATTCTGATCGTCATTAATTTTGACCCCATGATTGGTTGTCATTTGCTCCCCAGTAGCATCAGCAGTATGCGGCTGTAGTTTATCAGTTTTGGCATTCTCAGGCTGTGGAACAAGTTTCTTGTCGATAGCAGCCTCGGTCCCTTTTTTAGGAGGTGTGTTTTTCTTAGACATGGCAGGTATATATTTTTATGTATGTTTAATCAATCAGGTCTAAAATAGAACACCCGCTACAATCAATTGTTTTACAATTCAATCCACAACTTGCCATCGCCAAAGGCAAGGCAATCATTCCATCAACCGAGAACCCAGATACACACTGTTCGCCACCTCATTGCTGCCCAGCTCAACAAAAGAAATGTAATCTGCGCAAGCTCACCACTCAGATCGCCGGCCAGAGGCAGCAACCCTCAACCTCCCCTGCGCCACCAGCACCTTCGAATAGTCGATCACAATATCCGGATGCTCACCCATCAGCGCATTCATCTTATTGTAAGAAACTGCCTTATTATGCGCATACATCTCCGAGCGCACACCCTCCATTAAAAAACCAATATTAATAAAATACACAAAATATCCGTGTCAACGATAAACAACTTTATCACACCCTTCCTAATAATGCGGCCTCAACATCCGCATCAGATCCGCTTCCATCTTCAGCGGAATGTGTTCCATTCCTTTCAGATAATCTACAGTTTCGTTTTTCCAGATCAAAGCAGTGGCTTGATCTATGTGCTTGAAGGCAGTTCTTTTAGACATTATAATTGATTTTAGGAATGATTAATTGAGTCTAATAAAGCTGCAGATTCCATCCGGAGGCTCTGCAGCCGATAATTAATTGTTAACTAACCAGGTCGCTATGAAGAGAACGACGAGTATTTTTATTTGGATGATGGTGCTGGTTTGGGGTCACGGATGACTACGACTTTCATCTTTTTTTCTGACTTTACAAGGTCTAACCCATTTTTTTGTAAACCACGCCTCATATCGTTGAAATCATCTCGCAATCCTTCGATATAGATATCAATATTCGTCTCAATACCTGTAGCATCGATTATTGGGTAACCTCTTTGAAAACTTTGAGCTAATTCTGCAATTAACTTTGAGACTGGTTGATCAAGTACCATTATATCAGTTCGAACAGATGGCTTCCCCGAAAACTTGCTACCTTTTGCCATTAATTTTTTTCCAGCATTCGTGTTTGCCACAAGATTCCAACAAGGCATCATTCTTTCTTCAACAAACCCTTTGTAACCAAAATTTGCTTCTAGATCACGTTGTAGAAACGACTGCATTATCGCAATGGAATTTTTTGACCTAGGAACCATTACACTATAGTTATAAAAGTTTTTCGAAGAGTTGGTTTTAACAAAGAATTGGGAACTGTCCTTTACCTCTAGGATTGGGAAATTCCAGAATTTCCCGTAATTGTTTTTTCTACCTTCTACAGGAAAGTATTCAATATTTTCGCTATAAGCAATTTTATAAAGTTGCTTAAGATCGTATCCAACCACTTCAAAGCGTGAAAGTCTCTTGTCGCCAGTGTATTCTTCATCGGCATTCATATCAGCAATAAAAATAGGATTCCACAAACTCCTTATAGTTCCTGACCATTGAGTTATCATTGAACGGGAAATTATAACAGAATCTGTACTGCCATTTCCATCA
>DATFQH010000016.1:0-6841 GCA_035264385.1 Pedobacter sp. | reverse complement strand
AATGGTTAAGAATTTAAGACTTCAGCTACAGGTCATTGATCAGCAGCTGACTATTATAAACGAAGTGAATCAATATAAAAAAGAGAACAGAATATGACAACCTCAACTAAATTAATAATAGCACTGTTGCTGACAGCAAACTTTGCCTCTGCGCAAAACACAAGTGAAAGCACTCCGGCAACCAGTCAGCAAATCCCTGTTGTCTCCAAACAGCCCGATCAGCAGGCCAACGCCGCCGCTGTCATCGATAGAAACGACGACGACGACGATGCGGTGAAAGCCAAAACTTTCAGCAAATCCTTTCCGGCAGACAATTCAGATAAGATCGTATTGAGCAATCAATACGGCTCTATCCAGATCAAAATCTGGGATAAAAAGGAAGTAAAGGCCGATGTGGATATCAAGGCGTATAGTAACAATGAAGCTGAAGCGCAGAAATTACTGGATGCAGTAACTATCGAATCCGGAAAATTGGGAGATCAGATTGTCATCAAAACTAAAATGGAACAGAATGGCAACTGGGGGCGCGGCAGCCGCTTTGGAAGAAAATGGAGAAGAGAGGTCAAGACTAACTATGTGATCTACATGCCTGCTTCCAATGCCTTAAATATGTCGCAGAACTATGGCAATGTTACCATGGAAGATTTTTCAGGGCCACTTTATGCCAAAGTACAGTATGGAAATTTTGTTGCCGGTGAGCTGAAGAACTCGAACAATTATATTTCTGTACAATATGGAAATACAAACATAAAAAATGTAAACAAGGCTGTTGTAAAGCATCAATATGGCTCAGGGCTGAATATTGCAACAGCAGGAACACTGGATGTAGACGCACAATATACCGCTGTTAACCTTTCAGCAATAAATGGGAACGCAGTGATTAAACAGCAATATGGTGGCGGCCTAACGATAGGCACAGTGGATAATCTTGAACTGGATGCCCAGTATACCAATGTTAAGATCAGTACGGTTAAAGGGAACGCTAAAATCAACCAGCAGTACAACAATCTGAGCATCGGGACAGTAGGCAAGCTGGATCTCGAAAGCCAGTATACCAACGTAAATCTTGGCGCACTGAAGGGCGATGCCAGGTTCAATATGCAATATAATAAACTCAATATCGATGAGATAGGAAGTGGCTGCAGGGCCCTGAATATAAATGGTAACTATTTAAATATAGCACTGGGCTTTAACTCAGGCTACAATGCAGATATTGATATCCGTGTCAATTACGCCTCTTTCAAATACGGAGAGAATGTAACCGCCAGGCAAACAAACAGCGATGACAGCAACAGTAAAAGCTATACCGGAAAGATAGGGAAAGGCGGAGGAGCTGACGTGAAGATCAGATCAAACTACGGAGGGATAACGTTTAAATAATTCCGTAAAACCAAACACGACTAAAGCTTGTTGATGAAATCAGCAGGCTTTTTTTATATCTTAGCCGCAGTATAAGTTTATCATATGGAATTTTTAAGCAGTCCTGAAGCCTGGATCTCATTGTTGACGCTAACCCTTCTTGAAATCGTACTGGGGATAGACAACATCATTTTTATCTCTATTTTATCAGGTAAACTTCCTGCGGACCAGCAAAAAAAGGGTCGGCAACTCGGCCTGGGCCTGGCGATGATCACACGGGTATTGCTGCTTTTGTCGCTGAGCTGGGTGATGAGCCTGACCAGCCCTTTATTCGGCATGGGTCCATTGTTCGGGCTCACCGATGCCGAATGGCTGCACAAGCTGGAAATCTCAGGACGCGACCTGATCCTGATCATCGGAGGTTTATTTCTGATCTATAAAAGTACACATGAGATTCACGATAAGCTGGAAAGTGAAGAAGAGAAGACGATTAAGGGAAAAGTGCATTCCTTTGCCGGCGTGATCTTTCAGATTCTGTTGCTGGACATTGTATTTTCGCTCGACTCTGTAATTACAGCAGTTGGTATGGCAGAGCATATCGAAGTAATGATTGCGGCCGTTGTGATTGCAGTGATCATCATGATGTTTTCTGCAAACGCAATCAGTAATTTTGTAAACAACCACCCTACGGTTAAAATGCTTGCCCTTTCATTTCTCCTGCTGATCGGCGTGTCGTTACTGGCAGAAGGGTTTGATCAGCATATCCCTAAAGGATATATTTATTTTGCCATGGCATTTTCAGTACTAGTAGAAATGCTGAATCTGAAAATGAAGAAAAATACAAGAAAACCACTGGAACTTAGGAACACACCTAAAGAAGAAGTAAAATAATCTATGATTTCTTTTTATCAAGCCTCCCTGGCCGAACTCTCGATTCACAGAATAGGGAACAAGTCGCAGGATGAATTTTATGTGCTGTCTGAGCAATCAGTCGTACTTCAGGACAATCTGCTCAGCAATCTGCTGCAGCAATACTTTTTAAGTTCATTTGAGAAGGTCAATGAAGTATACCGGTTTTTTCATCCCAATGCAGACCTAAATCTAAATGAAGTCTTCCATTTTGCAGCAGAGATCTTTGCCGACGGAACAACTTTTCATGCCAATAGCAAGGAACTGGCCAAGTATTTATATGAAGTGTCCGGACATCCTAAAATTAAATCCGGAGAACTTTACCTGGCCTATTTTGAAAACGTGCAGATAGAAGGCGAACTGCATGATGCTATCGGGATCTTTAAGTCTGAGACCAAGGAGACCTATTTGAAGGTATATCCTGAAAACAGCGGATTCGGCCTTAGCTATGAAGCGGAAGCCATTAACATCAATAAGCTCGATAAAGGCTGCCTGATTTTTAACACAGATAAGGAAGAAGGTTACCGCATAGCGGTAATCGACCAAACCAACCGCAGCGCAGAAGCTGTATATTGGAAGGACGAATTCCTGAAGCTTAGAATCAGAAACGACAACTTTCATCAGACGAGTAATGTGCTGGGCGTATACAAAAACTTTGTGACAGAGAAGCTGGATCAGGATTTTGAAATCTCCAAAGCCGATAAGATCGACCTGCTCAATAAATCGATGAAGTACTTTAAAGAAAAGGAAAGTTTTGATCTGGATGAATTCTCGAACGAGGTAATTGGCAATGCCGATGGCATTGAATCTTTTAAAAACTACAAGAAGAACTACGAGGAAGAGTTTGATACGCCTATACCCGATAGTTTCGACATTTCGGGTGCTGCGGTAAAAAAGCAGGCCCGGGTCTATAAAAGCGTACTTAAACTGGATAAAAACTTTCACATCTATATCCACGGCGACAAGGAGTTGATAGAGAAGGGTTTTGATGATGATAAATCAATGAACTATTATAAAGTTTATTTCAGGGAAGAAGAGTAAAATTCTGGCGAGAGCCTACACATAATTGGGAATAAATTGTAGCTTTAATTTTAAAGCCAAATATTTTAACCCTACATGAGTCTGGAACCACAAAAAAACAGCATTTTTAAAGTAATCGGCGCCTCTTCCCTTGGCACATTAATCGAATGGTACGATTTTTACATTTTTGGCAGTCTGGCCACTATAATCGGCGCCCAACTCTTTCCTGCAGACGCAGGGGCTTCAGCATTAATTAATACACTGGCCATATTTGCGGCAGGTTTTATAGTAAGGCCCTTCGGCGCACTGGTATTCGGGCGGCTGGGCGATCTTATCGGCAGGAAATATACCTTTCTGCTTACCCTGGTGCTGATGGGCGGCTCTACCTTTCTGATCGGACTGATCCCATCTTATTCCAGCATCGGATATGCCGCACCTATACTCGTACTGATCCTAAGGCTGGTGCAAGGGCTTGCGCTTGGCGGTGAATATGGCGGGGCAGCAACTTATGTTGCCGAGCACGCACCACCAGATAAAAGAGGTTTCTTTACCAGCTGGATCCAAACTACCGCCACAGGCGGACTTTTCCTGTCGCTGGGGATCATTGTAGTGACTAAAAATGTCTTGGGTGCGGAAATCTTCGCAGACTGGGGCTGGCGTGTACCCTTCCTGTTATCGATCTTGCTCGTGGGAGTATCGATATACATCCGGATGAAAATGCATGAATCGCCGATGTTTACCAAACTCAAAACAGAAGGCAAAGTCTCTAAAAATCCACTTAAAGAAAGCTTCAGTAACAAGGTAAACTTTAAAATGGTGCTGTTGGCTTTGTTTGGAGCTACTATGGGGCAGGGTGTAATCTGGTATACCGGCCAGTTCTATGCGCAGTCATTTATCGAAAATACCTGTAAGGTCGACTTCAATGACTCAAGGTATATTCTCCTATGGGGAATCGCTTTTGCAACACCTTTCTTTGTTATTTTTGGCTCCTGGAGCGATAAGGTGGGCCGCAAATGGATCATGCTTACCGGCATGTTGCTCGGGATTATCTTCTACCGTCCCATATACCAGATCTTTTTAGACGATACCGATGTGAGTAAAGTGTCGCAGAACGATATCCTCAGTATCGACAAACAAGACGCCACCACAAACAGGATAATGCTAAAGAGCGGGATGTCCTATACAGAAATACAGACAGCAACATCCTCCAACCCGGGAACAGATGAGGTCATTGTCAAAACTTATAAGGATAAGGTGCTTTCTACCGGTGTATTCTGGAAGTTTGTGGCACTGATATTCTTCCAAATCCTGCTCGTGACCATGGTTTACGGCCCGATTGCCGCATTTCTGGTAGAACTGTTCCCGACTAAAATCAGGTATACCTCCATGTCTCTGCCCTACCATGTCGGAAATGGAGTGTTCGGTGGTCTGGTTCCCTTTATCGCCACCCTGATTGCCAGTTTCTCCGGAGCAACTCCATTATCCGGATTGTGGTATCCGATTGGTATCGCCGCATTAAGTTTTGTGATCGGAGCAATCTATTTGTCTAATAAAAAACCAGACCACGGCGAAGCCGGGCAATAAAAGATAAAATTATGAACGGATTAAAGAAAGCACTCGGCTTGTTTTGGATCATATTGGGCCCCGCCTCTATTGTTTTCATGTTTTTGCAGGCATTGGAAAAGGTTGGCCTTGCCGCCGAAGGCGTTGCCAAAACCAATACGGCCCTGCAATGGGGTATCATCCTTTTTATATTCATTCCCATTAGTGCCGGCCTGGTTATCTTCGGCTATTACGCGCTAAAGGGAGAATATGATCAGTTGCCGGAGGAGTAATACCTACAGCACCCGGACCAGTAGCCCTTTCAGGTATTCCCCTTCCGGAAATGAAACCCGTACGGGGTGATCTTCCGGCTGGCTGAACTGTTTGATGATCTGAACCTCTTTACCCGCATCCAGTGCGGCCCATGCAATGATCTGCTTGAAGGTTTCCATATCGACGGCCCCTGAACATGAAAATGTAGCCAGGATACCGCCCGGCTCCAGCAATAACATGCCCAGCCGATTGAGGTCTTTATAGGCCCTTGCCGCTCTGTCCAGAGCAGATCTTGATGGCGCATACTTTGGAGGGTCCAGTACGACCACATCAAATTTTTGTCCTTCTTCTTTAAAAATACGGAGCTGTTTGTTCACGTCCGATTGTATGCTGGTCTGTTCCTGACCGGAAAATCCGTTCAGGCCCAGGTTATGTGCCAGCGTTTCTATCGCCAGGCCAGAGCTGTCTACACTTGTCACGTGCGACGCACCGTGGTTCAGGCTGTTGAGTGTGAACCCGCCGCTATAGCAAAAACAGTCCAGCACGCTTTTCTCCTTTGTGTAGCCGGCAAGGATCATGCGGTTATCTCTCTGGTCGCAATAAAAGCCAGATTTCTGCCCGTCGGCAATATTGATATGATATTTAATGCCGTTTTCATGAACTTCTATAAACTCAGGCGGCGTTTCACCCCATAATAGCCCCTGTTCTGCTTCGAGGTTCTCATGCTTGCGGGCTCCCGCATCACTTTTGTCAAAGATGCCTCTCGGATTTAATTCATGTATAAGTATCGAAATGATGTCTTCCTGAACAGCGGCTATTCCCGCGCTCAGTATCTGCAGTGACAGGAAATCTGCGTACTTATCTACAATAAGACCTGGCAGGAAGTCAGCTTCGCTGAATACCAGCCTGCAGGTGTTTGTATTTTCATTCAATACATGAGCCCTGGAAGTAATCGCATTTTTCAGTTTCTGCTCGTACCAGCTTTTATCGATCACCGTATTTTCATCCCATTCCAGCAGGCGAAGGGCCACCCTGGACTGATCATTGTAATAAGCATAGGCAAGGAATTCTTTGTCGGCCGACCTCACGGCTACAACTTCACCATTTTCAGGCGTGCCTTTGATCTTATCAAGTGCTCCAGAGAAAATCCATGGATGACGCAGCATGGCTGCTTTTTCTTTACCCTTCTTAAGTATTACATCAATCATCTTGCAAAGTTAAAAAAACAATGCAGTTTTGGCGACCCGGCGGGATCGGAGACAGCAGTGGTTAAATGAGCGCGTGTTTTCACAAAACCGCCTATCAAATGCACACATTCTGCTAATTTGAAATATACTGCTATCCGACTGCTATTGTACTGGTATTAGACTGCTTTTATACTGGTTTATCCAATACAAAATGAATCTGATATGAATGTAATTTCAGCTGCAATAGAAACAGTAGAATAATCACTAGTTTTAGGCTGAGATATCTAAAATTAAATTCGAAATGGAAGAAATCAATTGGGCCGATTTTGAAAGGGTTGAACTGAGGGCGGGAACAATCCTTGAGGTCTTTGACTACCCGGAAGCCAGAAAACCTGCTTATAAGGTAAAAGTAGATTTTGGTGAACTTGGGATAAAGATGAGCAGTGCGCAGATTACAAAACATTACACCAAAGATGAATTGGTTGGTAAACAGATTATTGGCGTGATCAACTTTCCAAAGAAGCAGATCGGTAAGTTCATGTCCGAATTTT
>DATFQH010000015.1:0-2576 GCA_035264385.1 Pedobacter sp. | reverse complement strand
TCCTTGGTAGCTTATGAACGAATGGTTAGTGCAGATACTGACCAAGACCGGGAATTATTTTTAAAACAACATATTACCTCTATTAAAACCCATATACAAGGGCTGTCTGCTAAAAATTACCATGAATTATTTCAGATAAATTCACCCGATTTTGTAATGCTTTTCATACCCATAGAATCATCTTTCGGTATCGCAATACAGCAGGATGCAGAGCTTTTTAACTACGCATGGGATAGAAAGGTGGTCATAGTTAGCCCCTCAACACTATTGGCTACACTACGAACCATATCAAGCATATGGAAACAAGAAAGACAAAACAGAAATGTACTGGAAATCGCACGCTTAAGCGGGGCCATGTACGATAAATTTGTAGGCTTTCTTACCGATATGGAAAGTATAGGTCGAAACATCAGGCAAAGCCAGGATGCCTTCGATAAAGCAATCAATAAACTCTCTTCCGGTGCCGGTAATCTGTCCAGCACATCCGAGCGAATTAAAAAATTAGGTGCCAAAGCTACAAAACAAATTGACACCCGATTCTTAGATAATCATGAGATTTAAGTTATAATCAAATTACTACTTATCAAAGGCATTCCAACCCTGTGCCTTAATATCATGGACAACATTAGACTTAGAAATCATTCTGCACCCAGCATTTTTTTCCGTAATATGACCTATAATGCTGATATCAACATCATTTTTAAGCTTGCTATAATCGGCTTGTTTAATGGTAAACAATAACTCATAGTCTTCGCCGCCACTCAATGCACATACCGTAGGGTCCAGACCCAGTTCACGTGCTGTCTCATAAGTTAACGGATCGATAGGTATTTTTTCTTCATAAAGTGTACAACCCTTTTCAGATTGTTCGCAGATGTGCAGTATCTCCGAAGCAAGGCCATCCGAAACATCAATCATCGATGTCGGTTTAATCTTCATCTGGGACAGAAGATCTACAATATCCCTTCTCCCTTCAGGTTTTAGCTGCCTTTCAATAATATAATCTTTACCCTCTAGATCCGGCTGTATGTTCGGATTTTCAAGATAGATTAATTTTTCCCTTTCCAGTATTTGCAACCCAACATATGCGCCGCCCAGATCGCCCGAAACGCAAATCAAATCACCCTCTTCAGCGCCATTTCTATAACAAATATCAGCTTTATCAGCATAACCGATACTGGTTATACTAATTACCAACCCCTGTTTACTTGTTGAAGTATCACCTCCTATAAGGTCAATATTAAATTTATTACAGGCCAGTTCTATTCCTTTATAAATCTCTTCAACCGCTTCCAGCGGAAATTTGCTCGATAAACCAATAGAAACCGTTACCTGGGTTGCAATACCATTCATTGCATAAATATCGCTCAGATTTACCTGTACAGCTTTATAGCCCAGGTGTACAAGTGGTACATAGGAAAGATCAAAATGAATACCTTCCAGTAAAAGATCTGTGGAAATAAGAACCTCCTTATCTTTAAAACTTAATACTGCAGCATCATCCCCAATTCCTTTGATACTGCTTTCATGCCTGATCTTAAAATTCCCGGTAAGGTGTTTGATCAATCCAAATTCTCCAAGTTCAGCAATATCTGTACGCTCTTTATTTTCAAACATTATGTTACTCTTTTATAACTAATTAACAGGGTTATTAACAATTCAACCACTACTTACAATCCCAAATTTGCCGAAATTTCCAGCATTCTTTCTATTGGTTTTCTTGCAGCTACAATGATATGATCTGGCACGGTAACTTCAGGAGATCCATTTTTCATACATAGATAAAGTTTTTCCAGCGTATTCCTTTTCATATAAGGACAATCATTACATGCACAACTATTGTTTGGTGGTGCAGGAATAAATGTTTTGTGCGGATTCTCCTTTTCCATCTGATGGATAATACCACTCTCAGTAGCCACAATAAATTCACGTGCATCACTGTTCATGGTATATTTCAGCAATCCTGTCGTCGACCCGATATAATCTGCCATTTTCAACACCGCTTCCTCACACTCCGGATGTGCAATAAATTTAGCATCGGGGTGTCTTTCTTTCAGTTTAGTGATCTTTTCCCTTGAAAATATTTCATGCACCATGCAAGCACCATTCCATAAAACAAGGTTCCTTCCTGTCTTCTTTGCTACCCAGGCTCCCAAGTTCTTGTCCGGACCAAAAATGATCTTTGTATCCTTCGGCAAGCTTTCCACAATCTGGACCGCATTCGTAGAAGTACAAACAATATCGCTGAGTGCTTTCAGTTCAGCCGTACAGTTTACATACGTAATCACCACATGATCTGGATATTTCTCTTTAAACTTCCTGAACAAATGGGGAGGACAGCTGTCTGCCAGAGAACATCCGGCTTTAAAATCAGGTAACAAAACTTTCTTCTCCGGTGACAAAATCTTGGCTGTTTCAGCCATAAAATGTACTCCTGCAAAAACAATCACATCAGCTTCTGTTTTGGCAGCTTCCTGAGATAAACCCAAACTGTCTCCAATATAATCCGCAATGTCCTGTATATCAGGATCCTGATAATAGTGGGCTAGTATTATCGCATTCTTTTCTTTCTTCAA
>DATFQH010000014.1:0-16302 GCA_035264385.1 Pedobacter sp. | reverse complement strand
TTAAAACGTCTTAGAACAGACCGCATTGACCTGCTTTATCAGCATCGTGTTGACCCTGATGTGCCAATTGAAGATGTGGCAGGCACCATAAAAGATCTTATTGGGCAAGGGAAAGTGCTGCACTTTGGCCTATCGGAAGCGAGTGTTAAGACAATTCGTCGTGCACATGCAGTGCAGCCCTTATCGGCAGTACAGTCTGAATATTCTCTTTGGACACGCAATGTAGAATTAAACGGTGTCCTTAATACATGTGAAGAACTGGGTATTGGATTTGTCCCATGGTCGCCCTTAGGGGCAGGAATTCTAACTGGTAAATATGACACGGACACTAAGTTTGACGAAAAATCAGATTTCAGGGCTGGTTTCCCTCGTTACTCAAAAGAATTTTTGCCATTGAATATGCCTATTATAGAATGGCTCAAAAAATATGCGGCAAAGAAGAACGCGACACCCTCACAGATCGCACTTGCATGGCTTCTGGCTAAAAGCCCTATTATTGTTCCGATACCAGGCACCCGCTACGAAACGCACTTGCTTGAAAATCTTAGTGCACAAGATATTCACCTCACTAAAGAAGACGTCCAGGAAATTGAAACAAGTCTATCGGAGTTCCCTGTGTACGGCGATAGAATGGGCAAAGCGCACATGAGCTCGATCGATTATACATTTTAATAAATAGAAACAAAAACGAAACCTATTGGTAAATGGTTTAATAAACTAGCCATTCGATAGGCAGATAAAAAAAGAGAGAAAATATGACAGCAAATAAAGTATGGCTCATTACCGGCGCAGGTCGGGGCATGGGCCTAGATATCACAAAAGCGGCATTAGATGCCGGTCATAAAGTCATCGCTACAGGTCGTAATCCCGAAAAGATCACAAAAGTCTTGGGGCATGCTGATAATCTATTTGTGGCTAAACTGGATATCACAAGTTCTTCCGATGCGGAGGCCGCAGTCAATAAAGCAGTTGATCGTTTTGGAAGAATAGATGTTTTGGTCAATAACGCCGCAAGTTTTAATGCTGGTTACTTTGAAGAATTGTCGATGGATGAAATTGAATCGCAATTGGCGACAAGTCTTTTTGGTCCAATGAAAGTAACAAGGGCTGTGCTACCTATCATGCGTAAGCAACGGGCGGGGCATATCATTACGATTTCTTCTACTGCAGGTTTAACGGGCTATACTTTTTGTTCTGCCTATGCCGCCTCAAAATTTGGTATTGACGGATGGATGGAATCTTTGCAAACAGAGGTAGAACAGTTTGGCATTCATACGACAATCGTTAATCCTGGTTTTTTTCGCACGGAGCTGCTAACGGAAGAATCAACAAATTATGCGGACAATCCGATTGATGATTACAATACAGGGAGAACAGAACAAATGGGATTCTGGAAAGGTGCAAATGGACAACAAACGGGGGATCCAGCCAAACTAGCCCAGGCACTTATTACAATTACCAGTGAAACTAATCTACCAAAGCGTTTTCTTGCAGGGGCTGATGCGGTAGCTACAGCAGAACAGGTGGCGGAGACCCTTAAAGAACAGGCTCAAGCTTATCGAGAGTTGTCAAGTAACATGGCCATTGATTAGGTTGGCATTGAGCTGCGAATTTTCGCACATATCACTTCCAAAAGCTGTGCTATAGTCCAACGCATCAGGAGGTATATTTTTAAATTTTCATATTCGCTCCCGGTATTCCTTTGGCGTTACGCCAAGCAATTTTTTCACATAACGGGTAAAGAACGAACGGCTCGAAAAATCCATTGCATCGGCTATTTCGGAGATATTAAGGTTCTTTTTTTGCAATAGTATAATGATCCGCTCTTTTGCGTTACGCTGTATCCATTCAGATGCGGTTATTCCTGTATTGACCTTGCAAATGTAATTAAGGTATTTAGGTGTAATATTCAGCTTATCACTGTAAAACCGTACTTCCCGTTGTGTCATACAATGTTCCTGTACCAATTGTATAAACTGTTCGTACAAAGTACCACTTTGCAAACTTCGTTTTCGCCTATCGAGCTCGTCTTCAAAAATGTGCCACATTTCCAAAAGAAAAAGTTGCATCTGAAGTTTAAGTGCTTCCTCATAAAACCGATGGTTTGTTTCCTGTGAAATATCGTACAGCAATTTGAAATTCTTAAGGATTTTTTCCTTGTCTTTTTTATCCGGATGCAAAATCGGATATTTTTTGGAATGTATAATGCTGTCGATGCTTGCCGTGGCACTCGGCAAATTTGCGGTAAGTAAACCGCTTTCGACAAACAAAATTGTGGCTTTAAAATTTTTTGAAAAAGACAAGTCTGAAACATTAATGCCCGCCAACCAAAAGATAAACTCGCCTTTTTTACTTTGATATTGCTTGCCATTAAAGACAAATTTCACGCTCCCACTTTGACAATAGATATGTGTATGAAACCGAATATTAAAATCCTCTGGAAAATGACTTCCAGATACCGCTTTGCAGAGCATAATTTTTTGATTTGCTGCCATACTAGGTAAAAATAGAAGAATAAATTAACAATAGGTAATATGTGGCATTACTTGCGAAATAAATGTAACAAAACACTTTTGAAATACCTTTATCTTTGATCTTTTAAAAGTATGGGAATGAACAAGCAAGATATTTTTGAGCGGTTGAGAATAGGGGAAACCATTTTACCAAACGACCCCGAGGCATACAGAATGCGTCAGGAATCTTTCATCACAAAGAAACTCCTGGTCCAAATGAACAGTACGCCTGATCCTGATGAAGCCAGAAGTTTGTTGAGCGAGATCACGGGTTCAGAAATTGACAAAAGTGTTGACGTTTTTACGCCATTGTACATCAATTACGGAAAACAAACCAAGATCGGCAAAAATGTATTCATCAACTTTGATTGTGTGTTTCTAGATCTAGGGGGCATCACCATTGAGGACAACGTACAGATAGCCCCAAGAGTTAGTCTGTTATCCGAAGGGCATCCAACTTCGATTGCAGACCGACATTCGTTAATTGCAAAACCTATCCATATCAAAAAGAACGCTTGGATCGGTGCAAATGCTACCATCCTGCAAGGTGTAACGATTGGAGAGAATTCGGTAGTGGCTGCAGGCTCAGTTGTTTCAAAAGATGTGCCCGACAATACCATCGTGGGAGGAATTCCTGCAAAATTCATAAAATCAATTTAAGGAAAAGTAGACAAAATGATGAAACCGATAAAAATGATAATAGTGGCATCCCTTGTGATCTTAGCACAGGCCTGCACAGAAAAAAAAGAAAAGCAACAAGCAAATAAACCAGAAGTAATGGAAAAGCTATCACCAAAAGATTATACCACTTTTAAAGTGGCTGACAGTATTGAAATGTACAAGGTTACTTTCAAAAATCTATATCAAATGGATGTTGTAGGACATCTGTTCATTCCTAAAAGCCTGAATCTTACTGCCAAACATTCAGCAATCATTGTTGGTCACCCGATGGGCGCCGTGAAAGAACAAAGTGCCGATGTATATGCTTCCAGCATGGCAGCTCGAGGCTTTATAACCCTGGCCATTGATCTGTCGTTTTGGGGAGAAAGCGAAGGTAAACCCCGTAATGCGGTTTTACCAGATGTTTATGCCGAGGATTTTAGTGCCGCTGTTGACTTTCTGGGGACCCGTGATTTCGTGGATAGGAATAACATTGGGATAATCGGTGTTTGTGGCAGTGGAAGTTTTGTAATCAGTGCAGCTAAGATCGACCCGAGAATGAAGGCAGTTGCTACGGTAAGCATGTATGATATGGGCTCGGCCAGCCGTGATGCCCTGAACCATTCACAAACACTAGAACAGAGAAAGCAAATCATTGCAGAAGCGGCAGATCAACGTTATATAGAATTTGCTGGTGGATCAGTCAAATATACTGGTGGAACGGTTCTTGAATTAGATGAAAACACACATCCGATACAGCTCGAGTTCTTTGATTTTTATCGGACTAAGCGTGGTGAGTATACACCAAAGGGCGCATCCAAGGAAACTACGACAAAACCAACCTTGAGCAGTAACACAAAGTTCATGAACTTCTATCCTTTCAACGACATAGAAACCATCTCGCCACGCCCGATGCTCTTTATTACCGGAGATCAGGCCCATTCAAAAGAGTTCAGCGAAGATGCTTACAAGAGAGCGGCAATGCCCAAAGAGTTGGTTTATGTTAAGGGTGCGGGACACGTTGATCTTTACGATAAGACCGACCTGATCCCATTTGACAAATTGGAAACATTTTTCAAAACCCATTTGAAGTAAGCTTAAACTTGATATCATGAAATCTTTAATAACAATTATTGTTGTTTTTTTCTCTATTTCTGCTTGCACTGCAAGTTGCGGTAAAGATGATAAAACAATGCCAGCTCAAAATAACGAAGCCGGAAATAACAACGTTTCAGCAACCAAAATGAAGATTACTGTCGGCACAGCGGTTTTTACTGCAACACTATATGGCAATGCAAGCGCTAACGAGTTTAAGGCAAGATTACCGCTTACCATTGATATGAAAGAACTAAACGCAAACGAAAAATACTACGATTTGTCCATCCCGCTTCCAACCAATGCATCGGTTGGCGGTGCAATTAAAGCTGGTGATCTAACGTTATACGGAAACAATGTGCTTGTGCTCTTTTATAAGAATTTCACCACCACTTACAGCTATACCAAATTAGGATACATCGACAATCCCACAGGGCTTGCTGCTGCAGTGGGTAGTGGAAACGTGGTTGTAAAATTTGAGAACAATTAAAATCAGATCATTATGAAAAATATAATATTATAATGGATTAGAAATGCCCATTCTGGGTTATGGTGTCTATCAGATTTCACCTGAAGAATGTGAAAATCTATCGCAAGCCATCAGTGTGGGCTATCGTTCGATCGATACTGCACAGGCTTATGGCAATGAAGAGGGTGTTGGCAACGCCATTGTAAAATGTGGAATCCCCCGTAGTGAGTTTTTCATAACCTTAAATTATAAAATTTAGATTATGTATATCAAAAACACATTAATTGCAATTTTCACCTCATTGATATTAATGGCCTGCAATCAAAACAAACAAAATATAACAACGGATAAAAGAAAGCTGACCGAAATTTTCCCGAAAGGAGAAAAAGGATTGAGCGAGACGTTTACCGGAAATGCCTACAATACTGGCTTGGTTGATGCAGACAGCACTTTCACCACTGCAGTAGGAAATGTATATTTTGAACCAGGTGCTAGAAGCAATTGGCACAGCCATCCTGCAGGTCAGATATTAATCATTACGGACGGAGTTGGTTATCATCAAATTGAAGGAAAACCTATTGAAATCATCAAAAAAGGAGGCATTGTAAAATGTCCGCCCAATGTTCGCCATTGGCACGGAGCAAGTGCTGAAGTCGGTTTGCAGCAATTGTACATCGTTCCCAATACCGAAAAAGGTATAGTAAAATGGGACGAAGCTGTTACAGATGAAATCTATCAAAATGTTAAGTAGCAGTTATTAAAAGAAGATTTAAGGAAGTACCTTTAAAAATAGAAAATCAATATGGAAATCATACGTAACGGCTCACAGCCCTCAACAAAAGGCCCAGAAGAATATTTTACAGGAACGGTAAGAATTGACCCGTTGATCAGTCCCCCTGAACCTTCTCGGGTAGCAATGGCATTGGTTACTTTCGAGCCAGGTGCACGGACAGCATGGCATACCCATCCATTTGGACAGACCCTCATTGTTACCTCCGGATTTGGTTGGGCACAAAAAGAGGGTGGAGACATCGAAGAAATCCGTCAAGGGGATGTGGTTTATTTCGCCCCTGAGGAAAAACATTGGCATGGCGCAACTTCGACAACAGCAATGAGTCACATTGCAATCCAGGAAAAATTAAATGGCTCGCCTGTAAATTGGATGGAACAAGTAACTGAAGAGCAATACTTGAAATAAAATGAGCTAATTGCACCGATGGATTGAAAAATAACTCAACCAATAACTTTGAAAATTTCAGTAAATAAACAGATAAATATTTACTCCGATATTCTCCACTAAATATTAAACAATACTCCTCCGAAAAAACACCCGTAACCACTCTAGAACGCAGTTATACACTAATACTAAATCCGATTCTAGCCATAATAATTAACTTCATCCTATTGTTCTTGATGGAATAAAGGCTTCTATCTTCAAATGATAAACTATAAATCAGGAAGATAGTAGGGTGTTGTATTTTATTGAATAATCTGTTGTTCCCTTTTTGGGAACAATTTTGTATCTTTGCTTCTGTATGCGGGTAATAGCCATTAAAACATTAAAGGACTATATCGATGAATTTCATCATGCTGAACAGGCACTGTTGAGCTGGCATGAGGAGGCAGTCTCCGCATCATGGGGTAATCCGAATGAATTGAAAGCGCAGTATAAAAATGCTTCGATTCTGAGTGAAAAAAGAGTAGTGTTTAATATCCATGGCAATAGTTATCGTCTGATTGTGGATATTGAATACCGTTTGAAAATTGTTTTTGTGGTTTGGTTTGGAAGCCACAAGCAGTATGATAAAATAAATGCTAAAACGATCAGTTATGTTAAAACCTGTTAAGACCGAAGAAGAATATAATGATGCGCTGGCTCGTGCTTATGAATTAATGCAGACTGATCTTAAAGAGGGTTCCGCTGCTTCTGATGAAATGGAGGTTCTTAGTCTGCTGATTAAGGAGTATGAATTGGCACATTATCCGGTTGCGTATCCAAATCCTATTAGGGCTATCAAGTTCCGTATGGAGCAGATGAATTTGTCGGAAAATGAGTTGAGTAATTTATTGGGCACACGATCCCGTAAATCTGAAATTCTTTCGGGTAAACGAAAACTGAGTTTATCTATGATCCGTAAGCTGACTGATGTTCTACATATCCCTGCTGAGGTACTGATACAGGCTTATTAATGCCGTTTATTTAATATGAGATTAAAATGCCAACTATGGGCTACAGTTGAATTGAAAAGATCTATATCAATCAAATAAAGGCCTTTAAACAATCCAAGGTTTCTGGACTTGCTCTGGTTAACTCTCTTTAGACAGCGCGCACCGTTTTTTGATAATGCACCGGAGAAGCAACGAGTTCGGAAATTAAAACGATGGCTATCAGTATACTTCATATTTTAAGGGAAAATAATTCTCAAACAGTTTTGGAAATTGAAAACATTCTCTATCTTTGCAGTCCTAAATAAATCCTAACTGCGGAAGTGGCGTAATTGGTAGCCGCACCAGACTTAGGATCTGGCGCTTCACGGCGTGGGGGTTCGAGTCCCTTCTTCCGCACAATTATCAAAAGCAGCTCGATCGGGCTGCTTTTGGTTTAGATAGGCAGAATTTAGATATACAATGTACAGTTTGACAAACCAAAATATTGATTCAAAGAAATGAACATTACACAGGAAAAAATTAACGACCTAAACGCAGTTGTAAAGATCAAGATTGCGCCTGAAGATTATGCGGCAAAGGTTGACAAATCAATTAAAGAACAAGCTAAAAAAGCAAACCTTCCCGGTTTCCGTAAGGGTATGGTTCCTGCTGCACACATCAAGAAAATGTATGGCAGAAGTATTTTGGTTGAGGAAATCAACAACCTGTTAAGCGAGACATTAAATAAACACCTTACTGATAACAAAGTAGAAATTCTTGGTCAGCCATTACCTGTAGTGGACGATTCAAAAGAATTCAAATGGGATTATACGGATGAGTTTGAGTTTGATTATGAACTTGGACTGGCGCCTGCAATTGATGTGAACGTTACTTCTAAAGATAAGTTTACTCAATATGTAGTGAAAGCTGATGAAGAAACACTGGCTTCAAGGGTTAAGAATATCCGCAAAAGCTATGGCAAAATGACAAACCCTGAAGTTTCGGCAGAAGATGACGTGATTTATGCCGAATTAACACAGCTTGGCACGGATGGTTCAGTTTTTGAAGGTGGCATTACTGCAACAGGGTCTATTCGTTTAGATCAGGTTACTGATAAAAAGATCCTGAAATCTTTGATCGGTTTGAAAAAGGATGATGTTGTTGAACTGGATGTTCACAAAGCTTTTGACAAGAATGAGGTGATCATCGCCAAGTTATTGAACATTAGCGAAGAGGACGCTAAGGAGGCAAAATCTAAATTCCAGGTAACGGTTAAAAATGTAAACCGTCTGGAAGAGGCCGATTTAAATCAGGAGTTCTTTGATAAATTGTTTGGTGCAGGTACAGTGACAGATGAGGCTGGTTTTACAGCTAAGATCACTGAGGAGATTGAAGGTATGTTTGGCCAGGATTCTGACCGTAAACTGCAGAATGATATCTATACTCAGGTGATTGATGGTGTTAAGATTGACTTGCCGGATGAGTTTTTGCGTAAATGGCTTAAGGCTACCAACGAGAAACTGACTGAGGCTGAATTGGCTGAAGGTTATGATGATTTTGCAAAAAATCTGAAATGGACTTTGATCGAGAATAAACTGATCAAGGACAACAGCATCGAGATTAAATACGAGGATGTTTTTCAGACTGCGAAACAGCGTTTGGATGCGCAGTTCAGAATGTACAGCCCGGCTCCGCTCCCTGAAGATCAGCTTGCTGAGTATACGGCTACTTTCCTGAAAGAGAAGGACAATGCCAACCGTATTTTTGATGAGGTGAAGGCCATTAAGGTTTTTGAACTGATCAAGTCTGTTGCTACTGTAGAACCAAAAGAAATAGCTTATAACAAATTTATAGAGTTGAAGTAATTGCCGCAAGGCAAGGCTGGTGTTTAAGATCAGCTGAATTTAATTTGATAATGGATGTAAGGCGGCTTTTTTAAGGCCGCCTTACGCATATAAAAGATGTTCAAATTTTACAATCCCACAATAAATTACCAACTTAGTTTAATTACTTTGGCGGTGTTAATTGAAGGAGTTAAGTTCTGTACGCATTAAGAAAGACACTCATGGGGCTTAATCAAACGACCTCAGAAACAATAAAATAGAAAAACTATGAAGATCGATAAAGACGAATTTAGAAAATACGCAGTTAAACATCATCGTATCAACGGTTTAAATGTAGACCGTTATATAGGGGCAACTAACAATTCTCCAAAAAGCATGACTCCTTATATCATCGAGGAGCGTCAATTAAATGTGGCTCAAATGGATGTGTTTTCACGTCTGATGATGGACCGCATTATCTTTTTAGGTGACGCCATCTATGATGGAAACGCAAATATTATACAGGCTCAGCTGTTGTTTTTGCAGTCTGTAGACAACAACAGGGATATCCAGATCTATATCAATTCACCGGGTGGTTCGGTATATGCTGGTTTGGGTATTTATGATACGATGCAGTACATTAGTCCTGATGTGGCTACGATCTGTACGGGTATGGCGGCATCGATGGGTGCGGTTTTACTGGTTGCCGGTGCTGCTGGTAAGCGTGCTGCTTTAAAGCATTCACGCGTGATGATTCACCAGCCTTCGGGTGGTGCTCAGGGTGTGGCTTCTGATATGGAGATCAACCTGAGAGAGATGCTGAAACTGAAAAAGGAGTTGTATGATATCATCTCTTCTCATTCAGGTCAGACTTATGAATGGGTAGAAAAGGCTTCGGACCGTGATTACTGGATGAAGGCTGATGAAGCAAAGAGTTTTGGAATGATTGATGAGGTGCTTGGTAGCACTAAGAAAGAAAAATAATATGGCTAAACAAAGTAAAGATTCCCGTTGCTCTTTTTGCGGCTCTGGTAAGCAGGATACTTTAATGCTTATTGAGGGGTTGGATGCATACATTTGTGATAAATGTGTAACCCAGGCTAATCAGCTGCTGGTTCAGGAGCTGGGAAGTAAAAAGGGAAAGCCTTTGGATTCTTCGGTCGTGTTGCTGAAACCGCAGGAGATTAAGGCGCATATTGATCAGTATGTTATTGGTCAGGATGATGCTAAAAAAGTATTGTCTGTTGCGGTGTATAATCACTATAAGCGACTGAGCCAAAAGGTAGACAAGGGTGACGAAGTGGAGATTGAGAAGTCTAACATCATGTTGGTAGGTGAGACTGGTACGGGTAAGACTTTACTGGCCAAAACAATTGCTAAGATTTTGCATGTGCCTTTTTGTATCTGTGATGCTACAGTTTTGACTGAAGCAGGATATGTTGGTGAGGATGTGGAGAGTATACTGACCCGCTTATTGCAGGCTGCGGATTATGATGTGGCTTCTGCTGAACGTGGTATTGTATATATTGATGAGGTGGATAAGGTGGCACGTAAAAGTGATAACCCTTCTATTACCAGGGACGTATCGGGTGAGGGTGTGCAGCAGGCTTTGCTCAAGATCCTGGAGGGTACGGTTGTGAATGTTCCGCCTCAGGGTGGGCGTAAGCATCCTGATCAGAAGATGATTCCGGTGAATACGAATAACATCCTGTTCATTTGTGGTGGTGCGTTTGATGGTATTGAACGTAAAATCGCCAACAGGTTGCGTACACAGGCCGTTGGTTATAAGGTGAAGAAGGATGATGTGGATCTTGATCTGAAGAATCTGTATAAGTACATTACGCCTCAGGATTTAAAGTCCTTTGGTTTGATTCCTGAACTGATTGGACGTGTGCCGGTATTGACACACCTGAATCCTTTAGATAAGCAGGCATTGAGAAATATATTGACTGAGCCTAAGAATTCTTTGCTTCGCCAGTATGTAAAACTTTTTGAATATGAAAAGGTGAAGCTGGTGTTTGATGATGATGTGCTTGATTTCATTGTGGATAAGGCTATGGAGTATAAGCTGGGTGCAAGGGGGCTGCGGTCTATTTGCGAGGCCATTATGCTGGATGCGATGTTTGAAATTCCATCGGAGACAGAGATTAGTGAACTGGTCATCAATCTCGATTATGCAGTCGAGAAGTTTGAAAAGGCTGATTTTAAAAAGCTGAAAGCGGCTTAAATGATTTGAATCCCCGGCATATTTGCCGGGGATTTTTTTTAACTTGTTATTTGAGGTAATCATTGCTGTTATCCTGACCACAAAACAAATTCGTCATGCTGGCGAAGGTCGTTATGAGGATCTGTATTTGGTGATGATAGCTTTGAGTTTTTGGGGAATCGCTTGGAGCTGGAAAAATCACCGTTCTCTTCGAAGACTGCATCCCCTGAAGCTTCGCAACAGGGGCGCTGATGTCTTCTCTGAGAAGGTGATTTTTTCTGCTCCGCGCTGGTGCAGAAAGAAGATACTGCCTGACAGTTCGGGGAAATATGTTATAGGTGCGGCGAAGTTAGAAATTGGGTACGCTTAAAAATGCGGCAATAAATAGTGTGAATTCTTAATAAGAACTGAAGGTTATTGAAGCTGGAGATCCGGCTGCTTGAAATGGATGACATAGAATGAATGATTAAAAGGAGAAATATATGAATGAAGAAAAAGATGTAAAGAAAGACGAGGAGATCGTTAAGAAGGCGAAAAAGATAAAAGAGGTTAATTCTCCGGTAAAAAAAGGATTAAAGAGCAAAACGGATATTGTAAACAACTGGCTGCCACGCTATACGGGCAGGCCATTGGATCAGTTCGGTGAATATATACTGCTTACTAATTTCAGCAGGTACGTACAGATGTTCTCAGAATGGAATAATGATGCGCCTATTATGGGATTGGATAAGCCCATGCAGAGCGTTACTGCCAATGGCATTACCATTATCAATTTCGGTATGGGGAGCCCGATGGCTGCAACGATGATGGATCTGCTGACTGCTATAAGCCCCAAGGCAGTGCTATTTTTAGGTAAATGCGGTGGTTTAAAGAAGAAAAATCAATTGGGTGATCTGATACTGCCGATTGCTGCGATAAGAGGAGAGGGGACTTCTAATGACTATATGCCTCCCGAGGTTCCTGCGCTGCCTTCATTCGCTTTGCAAAAAGCCATCTCTACCACCATTCGTGATCACTCCAGGGATTACTGGACGGGTACCTGCTACACCACCAACCGCAGGGTATGGGAGCACGATAAGGAGTTTAAGAAATACCTGAAAACTTTAAGGGCTATGGCTGTAGATATGGAAACGGCAACGATATTTACTACAGGGTTCGCAAATAAGATTCCAACCGGTGCTCTATTGTTGGTGTCTGATCAACCGATGATTCCTGAGGGCGTGAAGACGACTGAGAGTGACAGTAGTGTAACGACCAATTTTGTAGATACACATTTGAGAATTGGTGTGGATTCACTGAAACAGCTGATCAATAACGGGCTGACGGTGAAGCATCTTCATTTTTAATATTCATCAGTCTTCATCGGCACTTTTTGGGTAATCGAATTCAAGAAGTGTTCCGCTGGAATGACTGACTTCCTTCCAGTCGTCTGTTTCAAAGGAAATGAGGACGGTTCCGCAGGTTGGAATATTGTAAATACCGGCATTGGTGAGGTAATTCGCAAAATCAGTAAAACCGGGGTTGTGGCCGAATAAAGCAACATGGTCATATTGATTATCCAGATTGTTCACTATTTTCAAAAGCGTAATCGTGTTTGCCTCGTAGATATCGGGTTCCTGCTGAAACCGGTCGGAAGACATTTCCCATACTTCTGAGAAGTGTCTGGCTGTTGTAGTCGCTCTCATTGCAGGGCTGCTGACGATCAACTGTGGTATCAGGCTCTTAAATGCAATCCTGGAAGCCATTTCCGGGGCGTTTCTATGACCTCTTGGATTTAGCGGCCTGTCGAAATCGGCGAGGTGGGCATTTCCCCATTCAGATTTTCCATGTCTTATTAGCAGCAGCTGTTTACTCATTATTGCAGTTTGTTTAATACTGTGTCTATAACAGTCTGGGGTGATAAATTGTTCATGCAGGCGAAATCACCTCTGTAACATGGCACATTGCCGTATACGGAACATGGCCTGCAATAGAGGTCGGTCTGAACTGCATCGCTGATGGACTGTCCATAGCCCAGGAAACCAGCGTAGGGGTGTGTGGCACCCCATACAGAAATTGCAGGGATATTCTTTAATGAGGCCAGGTGCATACCTGATGAATCCATACTCAACATCAGATCGAGGTTGGAGATAAACTTTAGTTCATCTTCCAGTTTCATTGTCCTTACCAGGGAAATTATATTGATGTGTTTGGATGCCCAGTTTTCTGCGATACGTTGTTCTTCTTCAGAACCTCCGAATATAAAAACCTGATGTCCGAGTCCGGCTAAAGTCAGGATTACTTCTTCAAGTTTGTGATAGGGATATACCTTTTGCTTGTGTTGGGCAAAAGGACTTAAGCCAATCCATTTTTGGATTGGATTTTGGTGTTTTGAATCAATAATGTTTTGCAGCTCAGGCTCAAATCCGATTCCCGACAAGGCTTCTGCCGCTGTCTTTTGCAGCGTGTTTTTTAATGCGATCGGATATCCAAGCTGAGCGAAAACATCTGCATAGCGCTGAACGGTAAGCTTTAATGGAATTAGTTGTTTGTTTATTTTTCTGGTGAGTTGCTTTTTTTCAGATCTGCCCTTGTTCAGGGTTGCCGAACTTATCCCCGTCAGCATAAAGAGGCTTGTAAGTACTTTGCTGCGCAGGTTGTTGTGCAGATCCGCAACGGCAGTGATTTTATGTGTTTTTAATTGCCTGAATAAGCGGACCAGCCCAAAGAAGCCTTTGTGTTTTCCTCCCGGTTCAATGGCTTCGAAAGATAGATTATCGATGTCGTTGAAAAATGGTTTGAACAATGCTCGGCTCACCACAACCAGTTCGACATCAGGATATTTTGCCCTGAATTCCTTCAGGACAGGAGCAGTCATGGCCACGTCGCCCATGGCAGAAAAACGAATAATTAATAATTTCGCTTTTCCAGCCATCAATTATTTATTGTTATAGAGTACAGGATTTAGATTTGGATCGTTATACATCTTCATCTGTTTATAGACCTTCATGTATTTGTCGCCATGCTGTATGTCTGTGATGAGGTCATCAAGACTGCCCGAAAGGTCAGTTCTTTGATTCAGCAGGATATTCAGCTTTTCTGAACAAATGCGTTTGTGCTCCTCAGAGGCTCCGGGACGCGTAGTTTCTTCCTGCATATGATATACCTTAAGTGCGAGAATCGACAAACGGTCAATAACCCATGCAGGGCTTTCTGAGTTGATCTTCGCGTCAGTTTTCGCCTGGACATCCTTATATTCTTCAAGTAAAAAGCTGTCGATATATTCTACCACATCGGTTCTTTCCTGGTTGGAAGCATCTATGCGCCTTTTCCACTGTAAGCCCTCTGCTGGTGCGATGTCGGGGTTTCTGACTACGTCTTCCATATGCCACTGAACAGTGTCTATCCAGCATTTGAGATACAGCAGGTGTTCAATTGTGCCGATCCGATAGGTGTTTTCAATAGGCCGTTCAATATCATCGTGAACATGGTAATCATTGATCGCGTTCTGAAATATGGTATTGCAAAGCTGACTTATCATGAAGTAAAGGTAAGGATAACTATTTTTTATTGTTGAAGTATTGCGAGATATCTTGCAGAGAAAGGGCATTTAGACATTGCTGTGGCTGAAGGCCACCTTTTCTCGCAACAAGGATTCCGTAACGCATATCGTGAAAGCCCTCGGTTCTGTGTGCATCGGGATTTACAGAAAGCAATACGCCTTTATCCAGTGCATATTTATGCCAGCGCCAGTCCAGATCCAGACGGAGCGGATTGGCATTGATCTCTATGACTACTTTATTTGCTGCACAGGCGTCGATTACTTTTGCATAATCGATGGGGTAGCCTTTCCTGCTCAGCAGCAGCCGGCCTGTAGGGTGGCCGAGGATTGTTGTGTATGGATTTTCAATGGCTTTAATTAATCTTGATGTTGCCTTGTCTTCGTCCATGCGCAGATTGCTGTGCACTGATGCAACGACAAAATCGAATGTTCTGAGTATTTCATCGCTGTAATCCAATGCGCCGTCGTAAAGTATGTCGCTTTCTATGCCTTTAAATATTTTGAAAGGTGCAAGTCTTGCGTTAAGCGCATCAATTTCCTGATGTTGTCCGAAGAGACGCTGCTCGTTTAATCCATTGGCGTAGAATGCAGATTTAGAGTGGTCACAGATGCCCAGATACTCCAGTTGAAGATGATCTTTACAGTACAATGCCATTTCTTCCAGGGTATGAACGCCATCGCTCCAGGTGGAATGGTTGTGCAGACTTCCTTTTAAATCCTCATAAGTAATGAGATTTGGTAGTTTGTTCGCTTTAGCCAGTTCAATTTCATTGGTACCCTCTCTCAGTTCAGGCTGGATAAATGACAATCCTGCTTGTTGATAAATGGCCTGTTCGCTCGCGAAGGGCCCTTGTCCGGCCAGTTCAATTACCGCATTAACATGCTGTTCATTGCCGGTATGTTTAAACCAGTTCAGATAAAAATCATTTTTATCACAAATATGGAGCTTGATCTTCAGTCCGAAGGGGCTAAGTGCGACAAGGCTACTATCGTCCTGCAGGTCAAATTGTAAAGGTTCGAATTGGGCGATCTTATCGTAAATTTCCTCTGTTCGGCCGGCGCCGATGACATATGCTATTTCTTCAATAATTTCCAGACATCTGCGGTATGCGCCCGCAATTCCAAGCAGAGGTGCATCACTGATCGTATTTAGCCAAACTGCAAGGTCTTCGTACAGTTTATTAACCAGCGGTTCTGCCTGGGCATAAAGAAACTTTCCATGGCCCGCCATTTGAAATTCAATGATCTTTTTGATTTCTTCCTGAGTTTTCAATCCGAAACCTTTGGCTTCGATCAGCCGGTTTTCATTGCAGGCATAATATAGCTCACCGATATTTTCTATACCCAGGTCCTTCCAGATGGTTGCGATCTTTTTCGGGCCTATGCCTTTAATACTCAGCATTTCAACGATGCCTTCCGGTGTTTCTTTCAGGATTTCCTGCAATTCGGTCATCGTTCCGGTTTGCAGAAGTTCCCATACTTTAGCGGATATACTTTTGCCAAGCCCGTCTATCTGTGCAATCTCTTCGACCGTTTTGGTTTTTATAGCGAAAGGCAATTTGTCTACCTTAAAGGCGGCATTGGCAACAGATTTGATCTTAAAGGGATTTACATTATGCAGCTCCATCAGATGAGAAAGCAGACGCAGCGTACGGGCAATGGCTTTGTTTTCCATAAATGACTGGATTGTTATTCTATTACGATTTGAAATGGCATTCTGGTCTGAACACCGGATTTTGAAATGGCAGATTTCAACTGTTCATATATGCGGTAGTTCTCACCCAATTCTTCTTTGGCATAATAAGTTTTGATCTTATCTGTTCCGTCCTGTATAAATGTTTTTAGCG
>DATFQH010000013.1:0-3608 GCA_035264385.1 Pedobacter sp. | reverse complement strand
CCCCGCGATCACATTGGCAAAAAAGTTCTGGTTGATCCGTGGCACAATAACACCGATAGTGCGGTTAGAACCCCTCCTGAGGTTAGAAGCCAGACTATTGGGCTGGTAGTTCATTTCCTTCGCAGTATCAAGTATCAATTTTTTAGTAGCCTCGCTAACCTTACTGGTATTGCTCAGCGCCCGGGATACCGAAGATGCATTCAGATTGAGCTTTCTGGCAATATCATATATCGTTGTCCTTTTTTGATTCTTCATACAGATTGTAAATATGAGAAAAATATTTTATGCAATCGATTGCTTATTATAAATATTTGTTTAAATTCGTCTTGAACAAATATGAACTTAAATGCTGCTATTAGGTATTGATGTCGGTACATCATCTATAAAAATTTCGGTAGTGGACGCTGCAAGCGGCGATATCAAGGCTACAGCCACCTATCCCGAACAAGAAACAGAAATTATTGCCTTACAGTCCGGCTGGGCGGAACAATCACCCAATATGTGGTGGGCACATGTTCAGGAGGCCATTTCCATTTGCAATGCCAAAAAAAGTTACAATCCGCAAGAGATCGCGGCAATTGGTATTGCTTATCAAATGCACGGACTGGTCATGGTAGATAAAAATCAGAACAGCTTGCGGAACAGCATCATCTGGTGCGACAGCAGGGCTGTTGAAATTGGAGAAAAAGCTTTTGAAAACATTGGCAAGGCGCATGCGCTGGAACACCTGCTAAATTCACCCGGCAACTTCACCGCATCTAAACTGGCATGGGTAAAGGCAAATGAGCCTGAAACCTATGCAAAAGTCGATAAGATCATGCTGCCCGGCGATTATATTGCCCTGAAGCTGACAGGTGAGGCTACAACAAGTACCTCGGCACTCTCCGAAGGCGTATTCTGGGACTTCAAGACCAAAAGCCTTTCAAAGGATGTGATGGATTACTATGGCTTCGATCAGGAAGTCATTCCAGAGATCAAACCCGTTTTTTCCAGCCACGGTCAGCTCACCGGTACGGCGGCAAACCTGCTGGGCCTTAAAGCGGGCATCCCAATCAGCTATAAAGCAGGCGATCAGCCAAACAACGCACTGTCGCTCAACGTTACTGAACCCGGCGAAGTTGCCGCAACCGCAGGAACATCAGGAGTCATCTACGGAGTTACCGATCATCTGCTGTACGATAAAGAATCGAGAGTAAATACCTTCGCCCATGTCAACTATACCAGCGAGCAGCAACGTTTAGGCGTATTGCTTTGCATCAACGGCACTGGCAGTATGTACCGCTGGGCCAAAGCCCAATTCGGCGGCAGCATGGATTACCATACCATCAACGAGCTTAGTGCTACTGCACCCGCAGGCAGCAAGGGCCTGAGGGTCCTGCCATTCGGAAACGGCGCCGAGCGTATGCTCAACAATAAGATCGCAGCTGCGCACTTCAGCAACATAGACCTCAACCTCCACACCAGCGCAGATTTATTCCGCGCCGTACAGGAAGGCATAGCCTTCTCCTTCCGTTATGGTTTGGATATCCTGAGAGAAAACGGAATGCAGCCTTCCATCATCAGGGCGGGCCGTTCAAATCTCTTCCTGAGCAGCGTCTTTACACAATCATTTGTAGACATCACAGGCGTTCCCGTCGAGCTTCACGAAAATGATGGGAGTTATGGTGCTGCTATCGGTGCGGGTATTGGCGCGGGCATTTATAAATCTGCCGGAGAAGCATTTACCAATAAAAAACCACTTGGCGTAGTAGAGCCGGGGCCAACAAATCTCGAAGCAGCGTACCAGGAATGGAAACAACTGCTCAGCAAAACCATTAATCATTAAAATCATTAACCATTAATACCATAAATCATGACATTAAACGCTGATAACGAATTCTTTAAAGGAATAGGAAACATTAAATTTGAGGGAACAGAAAGCGATAACCCCCTTGCCTTCAGATGGTACGACGCTGAAAGAGTTGTTGCCGGAAAAAAACTGAAAGACCACCTGCGCTTTGCCGGTGCCTACTGGCATTCTTTCTGCGGCAACGGTGCAGATCCCTTTGGCGCACCTACGCATATCTTTCCATGGGATAAAAAAAGTGATGCCGTAGAACGCGCTAAAGATAAAATGGATGCTGCCTTCGAATTCCTGACTAAAATGAGCATCCCTTACTACTGCTTCCACGATCTTGATGTAGTAGATTATGGTACCGACATCAATGAAAATGACCGCAGACTGCAGGCCCTAACCGCCTACGCAAAAGAGAAGCAAGCGCAAACAGGCATTAAGCTCCTGTGGGGAACCGCTAATCTGTTCTCTAATCCGCGCTACATGAACGGAGCTTCTACCAATCCTGATTTCCACGTACTTGCACATGGTGCCGCACAGGTGAAAAGCGCATTGGATGCCACCATCGCTCTGGGCGGAGAAGGATATGTATTCTGGGGTGGCCGCGAAGGTTATATGAGCTTGCTGAATACAGATATGAAACGCGAACAGGAGCACTTTGCTAAATTCCTGCATGCCTCAAAGGACTACGCCAGAAGAAACGGTTTCAAAGGCACGTTCTATATCGAACCTAAACCATGTGAACCAACCAAACACCAGTACGATTACGATGCCGCAACCGTTATTGGCTTCCTCAGACAGCACGACCTGCTGAACGACTTCAAGCTTAACCTTGAAGTGAACCATGCCACACTCGCCGGCCATACTTTCCAGCACGAGCTTCAGGTTGCCGCCGATACAGGAATGCTGGGTTCTATAGACGCAAACCGCGGTGACTATCAGAACGGATGGGATACCGACCAGTTCCCTACCAATTTAAATGAGCTCGTAGAATCGATGATCATCATTCTTGAAGCAGGTGGTTTCCAGACAGGAGGTATCAATTTTGATGCTAAGATCCGCAGAAACTCTACAGATCAGGCAGATCTTTTCCATGCGCATATCGGCGGAATGGACAACTTTGCCAGAGCACTGATCATTGCAGACAATATCCTGCAGAAATCTGAATACAAAAAAATCAGATCAGAAAGATATGCTTCTTATGACATTGGTGCCGGCGCCGTATTTGAAACAGGCAATGTAACTTTAGAAAGCCTGAGAGAATACGCGATAGCGAACGGCGAACCGAAAACCATCAGCGGAAGACAGGAATACCTGGAAAACCTGATCAACAGGTACATTTAAAAATAAATTTAAGTCTGTAAAAGATCTCTGTAAGAAAGTTTATATTAGGTCACAATTAACCAGATGTAAAAACCTTAAGGGGCTGACTGAATGGTCCAGCCCCTTTTTTAAACCACACCACCCATGAATATCATGGATCACTAAACCCCGCAAACTAATGAAGACACTCGGAATGCTCGACTATGCCGTTTTTTTGGTATATTTTTTTATTGTCGCTTTTTACGGCTGGTGGGTATACCGCCAGAAAAAGGCAAAAAGCGAAAACTCAAAAGACTTCTTCCTTGCCAAAGATTCACTAACCTGGTGGGCCATCGGCGCATCCCTGATCGCCTCCAATATTTCTGCCGAACAGTTCATCGGAATGAGTGGTTCCGGCTTTAAAATGGGCCTTGCCATAGCTACATACGAATGGATGGCCGCAGCGACCCTG
>DATFQH010000012.1:0-6548 GCA_035264385.1 Pedobacter sp. | reverse complement strand
CCATCTACTGCACAAGTATCTAGGCCCTGGTATTGATATTGCTTAAGGAGCGTATTGTATTCTTTTTTATTATTATGTTTTTTTAGGTTTAATAATTCCCGCCTAACTACAATGCGCTTGCGAGGCGTCAGCGTAATGTTTCGGCTTGGGCACTGATGTTCACAAAATCCACACTCCATGCAACGGTCGACTTCTTCTTCCACTTGAGGCAATTCCTTAAGGAATTTGATGTGTGCATTGGTATCAGGGTTGATAATTACACCCGGGTTAAGAAAGTTTCCAGGATCTACGATTTCTTTTACAGATTTCATAATTTGGTAGATTTCTGCACCCCATTCCTTTTCCACAAATGGAGCCATATTTCTTCCTGTACCGTGTTCAGCCTTTAATGTACCATCATACTTATTTACCACGAGATTAACCACATCCTTTAAGAAGCGATCATACCTATCTATTTCTATCTGTGTACTGAAAGCCTGTGTCACCACAAAATGAATGTTACCATCCTTCGCATGTCCAAAAATAATCGCTTGATAATATCCATGCGCTTCGAAAAGCGCTTGAAGATCCGCAATGGCTTCGCCCAACTGTTCTACAGGGAAAGCGATGTCCTCAAGTATAACAGATGTACCACTTGCCCTTACGGCGCCTACTGCAGGAAACATGCCTTTCCGAACCTTCCAAAGCAAAGCCTGTTCCCGGGGATCGACTGTAAATATAACATCATTGATTAACGAAAAATTACTTGAAATGGCTAGAAAGGCATTGATCTGCAGCTCTAGTTCCTGATAACTATTTCCCTGGTATTCTATCAACAAAGCTGCTGCCGACTCGGGTAAGGTTTTAATGATAGCAGGAAGCCCTTCTATATGTTCTACAGATCGTAAAGAAGCGCGGTCCATCAACTCAACCGCTGCTGCACCTGAAAGGGTTAAAGGAACGATTGCTTTGCACGCGGCCGCCATATCTGGAAAATATAATAAGCCTGTAGATTTTGCCAGATGATCGGGCAAAGTCTCCATAACGGCCTCTGCAATAAAGGCCAATGTACCTTCTGCACCGATCAGTAAATGGGCAAGGATATCTAAAGGAGTTTCAAAATCTATAAAGGCGTTAACTGCATAGCCAACCGTATTTTTTGTCAGGTATTTCCTCCTGATTTTCAGAAAAACTGCTTCATTTGAGAGAATTTGTTGCCTAATCCCCATTAGACGTCCTGATAAATCAGGACATTCGGATTCAAATTTCTTATAGTGATCCTGATTTTCCGTTGTGTAAACTTTTCCATCAGGCAATATAAAACGAATGTATTTGGTGGTGTGATAAGAATTTTTGCTTACTCCACAACACATTCCGCTTGAGTTATTGGATATGATCCCTCCCATCATTGCAGAATTGATACTTGCAGGATCGGGCCCAATCTTGGTACCTAACTTTTTTAGATGGGCATTTACCATAGCTCCTATAGCCCCTGGCTGAATCCTTACCGTTTTACCATCATCTTCAACAACAATCTTATCCCAATGTTGACTGAGATCTACCAAAATACCATCAGTAACAGATTGGCCTGATAAACTCGTGCCTGCTGTTCGGAAAACTATAGGTATGTTATGGGCCTTAGAAAAAAGAAATAGACGAATAATTTCATCTTCAGATACGGGTAATACGACGGCTTTGGGTCGAAGGTAATAAAACCCTGCATCTGAAGCATAAGATACTAAATCGATTAAACTAGATTTTATCCGGTCTTTTGCAATAATGCCAATCAGGGCCTCAGCAATACTTTCCTTCTCCATTAATTTCAATTATTTAAATCTACGGCCTCATCTCTGAAACCATGAACTTTTGAAAGCAAAAGACACTCGTCGGCAGGAAGTATGCCATCCGATGATGTGGCTGCAAAAAGACTGGATGCTGCTGCACAGATGCCAAGTTCCAAACAAGCTTTCATATCCTTCTCATCATGAAGGCCAAACAACACTCCTGCAGCAAATGCATCACCCGCACCCACTGCTCCTTGTATTTTAGAGGCCGGTATATATAGGCTAGCCTGAAAAATGGAGTTTCCAAGGTGGTCCATAGCAATCGCCCCCATCGGGAAATGCAGTATTACCCACTTGTTTACACCCATTTTAATAATTTCAGCAGCTGCATGATAGCACTTATCCAGCAAGAGCTTGCCGTTAATATCAACCGTATCTATACCTGTTATCATTCCTGCCTCAAATTCGTTTACAAAAAGGTAATCGATATATTTCAACGAGGGCGGAATCACTACCTTAAATCTTTCAGATTTTTCACTTACAATGTCTGCAGAAGTAATTAATCCTCTACGTTTGGCATTTTTCAAAACCTTGGCAGCCCGGGTCTCACCATCAGGATCGATCATATCAAGTTGATCTAATAATAGCAAATAACCGAGGTGAAAAATCTTTGCATTGGAAACTGAGAAATCAAAATGGTTAATATCCAGGCTGGCGTTAGCTCCTCTTTGATGGAAAAATGTTCTTTTTCCGGTAGATTTAACAGTCATGACATCTGTGTAAGAAGTATGTCCACCAGGAAGCTTGTGAATTTGGCTGGTATCTATTCCCATCTTATCGCAATCGCAAATGATGCCTGCACCCCTTTCATCATCTCCCACCAGTCCAAGTCCATATAAAGGAAATTTTACCTTTAGCTTAACTAGTCCTTTGGTAATATTGTAAGCAGAACCGCCATTGCTACTATATTCATTGATGATACTCACGAGCTTTTCCTCTTCTGGGAATACGTCTATAACCTTCACCTGATCTATGATCCAATTGCCTCCTACTAATATTCCATTTTTCATACCAATACGTCTTTATAATCTATCATCTCCAGTGTCTGGCTTTTAAATGATTTAATAGCCGCATCGAATATATAGTGGCTATCAAGTGCTTCCTGAGGGGTAACGCAGCCGAAACGGTTACCAAGCACTCCTTCTCTTTCTGCTATGTAGGCAGCCAACATTTGCATGAAGCAATCTGGAAAACCAGGTTCAAAAATCCCTCCCGTAATTGTTGCAAATGGCATTCCCTTAAATCCAAGATCAGTTCTTTGCCACCATTGTTCTCCTTCAGTTTTAAATATCCAAAGCGTTTTGATATCTTTAGTACTGTATCTAACACCGCCCTCTGTGCCTAGAACTTGGATGTACCAAGTATTCGTTTCACCCGGTGCTATACGTTTCATCTCTAAGGTCATAGGAACAAGATGATCTTCTATATTCACCTCAGTATTGAGCGTAGCATTATTCCAGGTATCACATTCAGCCATTCCACCTTTCCCGTCGGGTCTTGTGGTGATTATCTTCTGTAATTGAGCATAGACACGTTCGGGTTTCCAGCCAAGTCTCAAAGGCAAATGAAGCACATGCATGCCCAAATCGCCCATTACCCCGATCTCGCCACAGAACTCCTCCTGCCGCTTCCAGTTGATCGGTTTAGAACGATCTAGATCACTGGAATGAAGGAAACCTGCTTTAATTTCGATAATCTGACCTAACCTTCCTGAACGGACTTCCTTGAGCACTCGTTGCGGACCAGGAAGAAAGGGCATCTCTGAACTGCAGCGAACAAAACGACCCAATTTGTCGGCCTCATCTTTGACTCTTCGGGCTGCTTCGAGGTCAATTCCAAATGGTTTTTCGGCAAGCAGATCTTTACCTGCCGCAAGCACGTCCAAGTAATATTTTTCATGCAAATTATGCGGCAAAGCAACGTACACCACATCAATATCTGGTCTCGCCAGCAGTTCCAAATAATCGGTTGTCAAAAGTTCAACTGTCGGTACATTCCTGTACCAGTCAAGTACAGTTTGATTGAGATCACAAACGGCTTTCAAATCTACATTTATATTGAGGTCATTTAAGGCAAACCATCTTGCAAACGAACTTGCAGCTTCCTTTCCCATCAGGCCACCACCTATAATACCTACATTTATTTTTTTCATATCCTATGACATTTATATCTTCATCAAGCTAGGTAACCAGAGTAAACGGAATTGTAAGACCGTGTTGACTTAAGCGTATATGTAATACACAATGTAGAATTGCAGGTTCAATATAGTAAAGTTTAATTTGGTTACACATACTTCCAAAGTATGATAACTCAAACATAATTAAAACAACTTGTATATACAAGTATAAATATGAAATTTTTGCAAAAAAAAAATTCTTCTGCATCTATTGACGCAGAAGAACTTCATTTATCTTTGATAATTCAATATTTTTCTCTAACTCCTAATGACCACCGGTAACCTGCTCAATATTCACTTTTCCCAGCTTAGCGGAGCAATAGAATCCAAAAAAAGCAATATAAAGATAGCAACATACCGGCACAAAGAAAGAATGCTGGATTCCCAGTGAATCGGCTAAAGCACCCTGCACTAATGGCAACAGCGCTCCTCCCAATATAGCCATAACCAACAATGAAGAACCCTGACTGGTATATTTACCCAATCCATGAATGGACAGCGTGAAAATGTTAGACCACATGATTGAATTGAACAGTCCAACGCCAAGGATTGTCCACATTGCCGTAGATCCACTTGAAAAGATGCTTAACAAGATCAAACCACCACTAATTAAGGCAAATATGGACAACGTTCGGGCGGGTGCGGCCTTTCCGATAAAAAAGCCAAGCAAATTAATCCCGATGAAAATAAGGAAAGTAGAAATCTCGGCGAAGCTAAGACTAACGATAAAAAAGATCAACAGAAACACTGCTGCTGCAGTAATCACCATATACAAGACCTTTTTAGCATTTGCGAGTTCTTGATTCAATGAGATAGAGCCTAGAAAACGACCAATCATGGCCCCCCCCCAGTAGAGCGCCAGGTAATTTTTACTAATTGCTTCTGGCAAACCCATGATATCGGGCAATGCCAGGTAGTTGATTATAAAGCTACCAATACAAACTTCGCCACCAACATAAAAGAAAATAGCAAAAATCCCAAGCTTCAGTTGCGGGAACTGCAACGCACCCAGACCTTTTTCAGCGGTTTCCTCGGCACGGAAGTCAGGAAGTTTGATCCTCCATAATAAAAATGCGAGCAAAAGAAACACCCCCGTAAAGATAATATAAGGAACTTCCGTAGCCGCAGCGGTAATTTCGCCATTAACGGCAAAGAATTCAAAAATAAGATAACCTCCTATAATAGGCGCGATCGTTGTACCCAGCGAATTGAAAGCCTGTGCCAGATTAAGCCTGCTTGAGGCGCCTTCAGGTTTACCAAGAAGTGAAACATACGGGTTGGCAGCTATTTGCAATAAGGTAAAACCCAACCCCATTATGAAAAGCGCGCTTAAAAACAGTCCATACACAGAATACCTGGCTGCAGGAAAGAACAGAAAACACCCTATAGACGCCACTATTAGCCCCAGGAGCATTCCATTTTTGTAACCAATCTTATTAATGGGATCGCCTTTAAAATAGGAAATCACGAAATAGACCAGAGAGCCGATAAAATAGGCCCCGAAAAAAGCAAATTGCACGAGCATGGACTGCAAATAGCTAAGTTGAAACAGCTCTTTTAAGTGAGGGATAAGTACATCATTCATACAAGTGAGGAATCCCCACATAAAAAATAAAGTTGTAAGACTGATAAAGGGCACGGTATAGCCTTTATTTTCTGAATTATTGCTCATAATGGTTTATAATGATTGAAAAATTAAAACGTATAACAAATATGGTAAAATATTGGGGTAAAACCGAAAATCATACGAATGTCTTATTAATGATACTTCTTGAGACAAAATGAGAAAAAACGTCAAAAATTATTGCATTATTTGCTGACATTTGTATTTTTACAAACAATTAGAGGGAATTATTTAAAAAATATTCTATTTTTGATGAAATTTTAAACAAATAAATGAAAAGCTTAAGAACAATTGCATTAAAAGAGGCTCAATCGAGAGTTTCACCAGAGGTAAAGGCTCCGTCGACTAGAATTTCTGAGTTTTTTGGAATGAATGTTTTTGATAAGAAAAAGATGAAAGATTTCTTATCGAAAGAAGTTTATGAGAAACTTGTTTCAGCCATTGACCAGGGCGAACTAATTAATCATGAAGATGCTAACCAGATCGCAACAGCTATGAAAGCATGGGCGATGGGCAAAGGTGCTACGCACTATACGCACTGGTTTCAGCCATTAACTGGTACAACTGCAGAAAAACACGATTCGTTCTTTGAGCCTAGTAACGATGGCCCGATCGAAAAATTTGCAGGAAGTGCCCTTGTTCAGCAAGAGCCTGATGCATCAAGTTTCCCTAACGGCGGTATCCGTAACACTTTCGAGGCGCGTGGTTATACTGCCTGGGATCCTTCTTCTCCTGCTTTCATTATGGAAAGCAAAGCTGGTAAAACACTTTGTATTCCTACAGTATTTGTTTCTTACACTGGCGAAGCGCTTGACTACAAGGCTCCTTTATTGAAAGCACTTGCTGCGATGGATAAAGCTGCTGTTGACGTTTGCCAGTATTTCGATAAAAGTATCACAAAAGTAAATGCATCTTTGGGTATCGA
>DATFQH010000011.1:0-4307 GCA_035264385.1 Pedobacter sp. | reverse complement strand
AGGTAATGGTATGGCTGAAGGCAGCAAAGAAAAAGCCATTCAAATTTCAAACAGATGCCTGGCAATACTACGCAGAAGGTTATAGCGGACTTGTTAACGCACCCACCGGCTTCGGTAAAACCTTTTCTCTTTTTTTAGCGGTAATTATAGACGAGCTGAACAAAAAAGCTGACTCTGAAACAGACACGGTGAAGCAACAGCACAATACCTCTGCCGGAAAGCTTAAAGCAAAGAAAAAAAAAGACTCGGGACTTAAATTAATCTGGATTACCCCCCTTCGCTCACTGGCTAAGGATCTGGCCAGGGCTATGCGGGAAGTTTGTGACGAACTGGAAATAGACTGGATGGTGGGTGTGCGTAACGGAGATACGACACAAAGTGAGAAACTTAAACAGAAGAAGCAGATGCCGGAAGTGTTGATCATTACCCCCGAAAGCATGCATTTACTGCTCGCACAAAAAAGCACATTCGATTATTTTGAACATCTGCAGTGTATTGTCGCGGATGAGTGGCACGAACTGCTGGGTAGCAAGAGGGGTGTTATGACTGAACTGGCGATCTCTAGAATTAAGGGACTATTGAAAATTCAGCATCCTGAAAGGTTACTTAGGATCTGGGGCATTTCAGCAACAATTGGTAATATTGATCAGGCACTTGACGTACTTGTTCCATACGAAGATTTGCTTAAAACAATCATTAAGGCAGATATAGAAAAAAAGATTGTCATTAAGTCTATACTTCCTGATCATATAGATATGTTGCCATGGGCAGGTCATTTAGGTCATAAACTGGCACACAAACTGTTACCTATTATTCACAAAAGCAAGACAACCCTTATTTTTACCAATACCCGCGGCCAGGCAGAATTGTGGTACCAGACCTTGCTGGCACAAGATGAGAACCTGGCAGGACTTCTGGCTATACATCATGGTTCGATAGATCATGAACTGAGGAACTGGATTGAAGACGCGATCCATACAGGGGCGCTTAAGGCAGTAGTAAGTACTTCATCACTGGATCTGGGTGTAGATTTCAAGCCGGTAGATACCGTCGTACAAATAGGTTCGCCGAAAGGTGTAGCCAGATTTCTGCAGCGCGCGGGCCGTAGTGGGCACTCCCCATACGAAACCTCAAAAATTTACTTTCTGCCAACTCACGCACTTGAACTGGTGGAAGCTGCGGCTATAAAAGAGGCTGCCAGAACACAGAATATCGAGAGCCGGGAACCTATGGTGATGTCGTTTGATGTGCTGATCCAGTATCTGGTGACTCTTGCCGTTGGCGACGGTTTTGACGATGAGCAGATCTTTTTTGAAGTGAAGCAGACCCATGCATTCAGGGAATTGCTACCGCAGGAATGGAACTGGATCATGCAGTTTATCACAACAGGCGGGGACAGCCTGACCGCTTATAATGAATTCAGCAAGGTTAGCAAGTCAGAAGACGGGCTATGGAAAGTAGAGAGCAGGCAGGTTGCCCTGCGTCACAGGCTGCATATCGGCACGATAGTAAGTGATGCTATGATCAAGGTGAAGTACCTGACAGGCGGTTTTGTAGGTATGGTCGAAGAATCCTTTATCTCGAGAATGAAACCGGGGAGTAGCTTTACGCTGGCAGGGCGCGTCCTGGAATTTGTGATGATCAAAGACATGATGGCATTGGTGCGCAAAAGCAAACAGAAGCAAGCCATGAGTCCAAGTTGGATGGGTGGAAGAATGTCATTAACCGCCAACCTGGGTGCGATACTCAGAAAGAAATACAATGAGACCTTGCAAAAGACACACGATGACGAGGAGCTCGATATGATACTGCCATTGTTTGAGCGGCAGGCGAGAGTTTCTCATGTACCCAAAGACGATGAATTTTTAATTGAACTGATCAATACACGTGATGGATATCATTTCTTTGCCTATCCCTTCGAAGGACGCCAGGTGCACGAGATCATGGCATCAGTAATTGCCTTCAGACTGGGCCAGATTAGGCCGATCACCTTCTCGATAGCCATGAATGACTATGGTTTTGAATTACTAAGCGAACAACCCATCCCGTTGGACGAGGAAAACGTCAAATCGCTTTTTACGCCTGATGGGCTTTCAGCCGATATCATTGCAAGCATCAATGCCACTGAAATGGCAAGGCGGAAATTTAGAGATATAGCCTGCATTTCCGGATTGGTATTTCAGGGTTATCCGGGAAAATATGTCGCCAATAAGCATTTACAATCCTCTTCAGCGTTATTTTTCAACGTTTTTAGTGATTATGATAAACATAACTTATTATTGCGGCAGGCTTATGATGAAGCTTTTTACCAGCAGATTGAAGAACCTCGATTGGCTGCTGCGCTGCAGAGAATCCAGTTGAGCAAGGTCATCGTAGTAAAAACAGATAGCTATACGCCACTTTGTTTTCCTATAAAGGTAGATAGTTTACGCGATAACATGAGTTCTGAAGAACTGAACCAGAGAATTGAAAGAATGACTGCCGAGGCAGAAAAGAAAAATGCAAGAAGAAAGAATGATCGTTGAGTGCAGCGGAGAGAAATTAACATTGAATAAGGGTCGGGCGGTTTACTGGGCACGTGAAAAAATACTAATCGTGAGCGATCTTCATATTGGAAAATCTGCTCATTTCAGAAAATCCGGCATTCAGGTACCAAATACAGTCGGCCTTACCGACCTGCAACGACTTACCGCATTGATTAATGAATATAATCCTGATACCTTGCTCATTACGGGGGATATGTTCCACAATAACATAAACAGTGATGCTAATGCCTTTCAGGAATGGAGGAAGACTTATACGGGATTAGGTGTCGTACTGGTAATGGGAAACCACGATAGCCTGCGAAATGAAGACTATGAAGCGCTCGGTATAAAAGTGTATTCCAAAGAGCTGCTGATAAAGCCCTTTAGGTTCATACATGATAAACCTAAAATAGTTGATGAGTATTATAACATCACCGGACATATCCATCCTGGAGTAGTGATCTACGGCCGTGCCAGGCAGCAATTAAAGTTTCCCTGCTTTTATTTTGCAGATAAATGTTTGATAATGCCTGCTTTTAGTTTATTCACAGGCTTGAAGATTCTACATCCTGAACCGGGAGACCGTTTTTATGCGATAACGCCAGATAAGGTTGTAAAGGTCTAGGCAATCAGCCTCCCCAAATTCCCCATCCAGTCTGTAAACATGTCCTGCTCGATCTTAATTACTATTTCGGCATGCTTTTCCCAATCAGGTGAAAATGTCTTTAACTGGTTCAGCATCTCTTCAAGATGCCCTTCTTCTTCCAGAATAATAGATTTGACAGTCACACGGCTACCGGTATTGGTCAGCACTTCCTGGTAAACCGGATAAAGCTCATCTGCCCTCACTTCAATAGCATAGGTTACGAACAAGTAGGCAGCAAATTTGAGTTCATATCCACTCAGATTGAAATGCTGTTTCAGGTATCGGCACACTGCTATATCCAGTGCATTTAGATAAAATTTGGTCTGATTTGGAGTCAGGAGTTCATCATTGGTATAGGTTTGACAGCTATTGCCTTCCAGTTTATCCAGCTGTTTCTTAAGATAATAGGCATGGCGATGCTCTTCAGCAGCATGCTTAAGGATAATCAGATTGACATTTTCCTTGTGCTCGGAAGCGGAGATCTTCTTTGCACCTGCATTTTCCATATAAGAAAGGGTATTTAACCATTTGGCATGCAGCTCATTATTATTCACTATACTTTCGATGATCGGCTTAATATTCATGCTATATATCTTCTAATGCTCTTAAAATAGTTTGGTAAATATAGTCCAGATCATCATCACTGATGACATACGGAGGTAAAATGTATATTATATTTCCTAGCGGACGCAGGATAATTCCCCTCAAAAGGAAATAATTATAAAGGCGGTCTCTCAATCCGCTCAGATACGAGGTGTTGTCGTCCGTCTGCCATTCCAATGCAAGTATGGTTCCGGTTTGTCGTACATCCTTTAGCCTTGCGTGCGATTTTACCTGTTCAGCAAATATCTTATGCTTTTCTGCAACCCTTTGTATGTTCGGTAGGGTTTCATCACTTAATAAAATATCCAGACTAGCCAAAGAAGCGGCACAAGCCACAGGATTTGCAGTATAGGAATGGCCATGGTATAAGGTCTTAAGTTTATCGTCACTCAGAAAAGCGTCGTAAATTTTCGCATTACATGTAGTGATGCCAAGTGGCATAGTACCACCAGTAAGACCCTTAGAGAGGCAAAATATATCAGGCCGGGTGGTCAGTGCTTCGCAGGAAAAATAGTTTCCCGTACGTCCAAATC
>DATFQH010000010.1:0-4453 GCA_035264385.1 Pedobacter sp. | reverse complement strand
GATATTACCATAACTCTTTGCGCTCATGCCCAGAGTACCCGCATACGTACCAGCAGCAGCAATAGCGGCTTGTTTTATAAATTTTCTTCTTGATTCCAACATGGTTTATCTTGCTTAAGATTTTTTAAGTTCTTTTATTTTAATGCTACGGAAGGACACGCTGTCGCCATGATCCTGCAGCAGAATGTGTCCTTTTGGCGCCATGCCGAAGTCTTTCCAATCCTTATATTTACTGCCGGCAACTAAATCAAGGAATTCCTGTGATCCCCTGGTGAATTCAGTCACCTTAAACCCGTTCAGCCAGTATTCGATCTTATTGTCAGGAAATACTCTGATCAGGCCCCTGTTCCACTCGCCAATCTTCCTTTGTGCATTTGGGATTTTCTTGCTGGTGATCAGGTCATAAAGTGAACCTAAAGTACGGTTTCCGTTCTTACCCAACTTCGCATCAGGGTGTCTTTCATCATCAAGGATCTGATATTCCGGTCCTATAGCCGATCCTTTGTTGCCCTCAGTAAGCGTCACAAAATATTTAATACCACTGTTTGCGCCTTCGGTAAGCTTAAAATCAAATTTCAATTCAAATGCACTGTATTCTTTAAGCGTTACAATGTCTCCGCCATTTGTCGATTCCGCGCCGGTAGATTTATCTACACTCAGTTCACCATCCTTAATAGACCAGCCCTGCTCGGGGAATTTAGTCTTATAAGCGCCAACCCATCCATTGGTTGTCTTTCCATCCCATAACAACGAGTAACCTTCCTGCTTTTCCTGTTTCGACAGGTCATTGGGTACAAGGTTCACCACAAAAATTTCATCTGTCTTTGAAGGCTTAAGGTTTTCAGTCTGGATGCGAATGTTCTTCCAGCGAATTTGCTTACCTGGCTGGTCGTTTTTGCCAATAGCATGTACCTGCAGGGCTATAAACCCCGATGGTGTTAGACCATCAACCACATTTGCTGCAGGTATACCATTCACCCATGTTCTTATAGAATTGCCAATACATTCAATGTGATATTTATTCCATTGATCTTTTTTAAATGCATTCTGACCTTTAGGGTTAATCTCTAACGGGTACAGCCACCCTCTGCGTGCCTCATCATATAAACCACCACTCCATTTCCTGTCCGAAGGATCAACCTCAACCTGGTAGCCATGAACCCTGCCATTTTGAAATTCAGTATTACTGAGACTTCTGATCTGGATACCCGAATTCATAGAATTATCCACCAGCAGGTCTACTTCCAATATAAAATCACCATAATCCTTTTCAGTTGTCAGAAATGAATTGGGTGTGTTAGGTACCGTCGTCCCAACGATTTCTCCGTTCACTACTTCATATTTTGCCTGACCGTTCATCTGTTTCCATCCGGTCAGATCCTTTCCGTTAAACAGACTTTGCCATTTCTGTGCCTGCGATGCTACCGGTACAGCGCCTACCAGCATAGCAGTCAGTACTAACAATTTTGTATTCTTCATTTGTATGTTGTTGATTATAGGGTCTATATTATTTTTTGCTGAAATTCAAAGCCTGGCCGTTTAATATTTTCGGGGTTATTTTTTCACCTGAAGTAATGATGATGCGGTAACGGAAAGTAACAGACTGTCCCGGAGCCAGTTTTAGATTCAAAGATTCCTTTCCATTGCTAAATATTTGCTGTCCAAGAGGATTTGCCGCAAACAATCCATAATCGCGCGCATGCCAGTAAGTAGGATAACCCGGATTTTTTGGATGGTCTACAACAGCAATAGATACAGGTTCACCATCTTTTATACCAGCAAGTACACACCAGTTTCCGCGGGTTCCCCATGCATCATTTCCTGCTTTACCGGCACTCGTCAGGTAACCGCCATTGGCACCATTTCCCGATGCCGAAACCTTGGTGATATTTCCTTGGCTGTCTGTAAACTCTTCGACCTTATCTGAAGGCATTTCGAGCTCCTTGGTAACTCTGATGCCAAGCATACCATCCTTGATGTCTTTAAACAAAACAGTGTCCTTCTGAGCTGTCAATGTTGTTGTTCTGTCTATTGTTCTGCTGTTCCGCTCGCCGCTGAAAACAAAAGATGTCTTTTCTTTCAGCAGTACATTCTTTGCCTGATTTTCCCAGTTTGCTGTATAGCTTAATTTTCCTTCTATTTTTCCAGCCTCAGCACCTTCAACTTTTACATTTCTGATCCAGCCATAGCGCACTTTATTAGCGGCAGGAATGTTATAAGAATTGTTCCAGAAGTCGAGTCCGTTCACACTCTCATAATTTAACCACAAGCCAATGTGATGTGGATGGTCATTTCTTTCGCCATCGCGCGGAGCCAGAGGAAAGCCACGGGTTACTATCGATCCGTTAGCAGCCACAATAGGGTAGAGGACAGGTTTTTCCAGATCATTAGGAAAGATAAAACTGGTAAATGGTTTGCCATCGACCAGTACTTCTACCTTTTGTTCAGTTGTGCTCTGAATGAAACTCACCTTTTGAGTTTGCGCACCAGCCGACAAACCTAAAGTACAACATGCAAGAATTAAACACTTGTTCATAGATATTTTGGTTAAACATAATTGACACTGTGGCCAGAATGAATACTTAAATATACTTTCTTATACTTGGAAACCGCCATTTGCTATTGAAAAATTACGAAAACGATTGCGATAAATGGATATTATTAATGATTAATCTTATTATTGCAATACGATGGACCGTAAACAATTTTTATCATTTTTAGCCATATCCGGTGCTATGCTACCTTTAAAAGGAAGGAGCAGAACAGTAGTTCCAGAAAGGTATAAATCAAAGGTCCCGCCATATCTGCAATCTGGTGATACCATTGGTATCACGAGCCCTTCCAGCTATATTTCAGCCGATGGAATAAAACCTTCAGTACAGCTGATGGAATCGTGGGGATTTAAAATAATTACAGGCAAGACTATCGGTACGCGCGATTTTACACTTGGAGGTACAGATGAGGCCAGGGCGGCGGACTTTCAGCAGATGCTGGACAACCCCGAAATCAAAGCCATCATGTGCGCCAGAGGTGGTTACGGTGTGGTTCGGATCATAGATAAACTCGATTTCAGCAAATTTAAGTCAAATCCGAAATGGATCATTGGCTTTAGCGACATTACGGCATTTCATACGCACATCAACAGTAGTTTTGGGATCGCTACCATGCATTCCAAAATGTGTAACAGTTTTCCCGACGACTGGACCAAGGCAACGCCTCTGCAAATTGAAACAATACTGTCCATTAGACAGGCACTGAGCGGACAAGCTACCAGATATACGGCTCTCCCGTCAGCATATAACAGAAACGGCAGCGCCAGCGGACTACTTGTAGGAGGCAACCTCAGTATCATTGAAACACTGGCTGGAAGTAAGTCTGATCTGGATGCGAGAGATAAGATTCTTTTTATAGAGGACACCCATGAAGAACTGTACCGTATAGACAGAATGCTTTGGAATCTAAAAAGAAGTGGTAAGCTTGATAAACTCAAGGCGCTGGTCATTGGAGGTTTTAAACTCAAGGCAGAAACACCAGGGGAAGAATTTGGAAAGTCATTGTATGAAATTGTAACAGAGAAGGTCCGGGAATACAATTATCCTGTTTGCTTTGATTTTCCGGTCGGGCACCAGGTAAATAATTATGCGCTGAAATGTAATGGTCAGTATCTACTCAATGTGACAGCAACTGAAAGTTCACTAGTTTCGATCTAGCTTTATTTCAGCCATCCGTTTTCCTTATACCATATCATGGTTTCATTGAGTCCCTCTTCAAGACCAAACTTTGGCAGGTAGTTCAGCTCCTTTCGCGCGCGGTCGATATTACAGGCCCAGTTTATAGCCGTAAGTTCAGCCATCTTTTCCCTGTTAAGGGCTGGCGTATCTTTGCTATAGGTATACAACAGATCCATCATTATAGCCATAAGCCCAACAATGCCAACAGGGATATGAAATCTAAAAGTTTTGATTTTTAATGCTTTCTTCGTAAGCTTTGCCAGTATATAACGGTCGTAAACCTGGCCATCTGAAACATTATAGCTTTTGCCACTTACAGCAGTAAACAATGCAGTTATGATGACGTCAGCCAGGTCTTTTACATAGATAAAACTTAGCTGCTGCCTGAAACTTCCAATATGAGGTTCCATTCCCCTGCTAATGCTTTTAAACAGAATGAAGATGTCTTTTTCACGCGGGCCATATACGGCGGTTGGGCGGATGACAATAAGCGGCAGCCCCTCAATCTCAGATAGATATTGTTCTGCCAGTAGTTTACTGCGGCCATAATTAGTCACGGGATGTCCGGGCGTATCATCGCAAATCTCAGACGACAGTTCAGTAAGCGGCCCTAAGGCTGCGAGACTACTTACAAATACAAACTTTTTTAGTTTGATGTTTGCCCTTATAGCTGCCATTGCAAGATTGCGTGTATATTCTGCATTGACCCTGTCATAGTCTAA
>DATFQH010000009.1:0-4831 GCA_035264385.1 Pedobacter sp. | reverse complement strand
GGTTCAGCGGAAATGCCGACCCTGCCCGTGTCGCGGTTACCACACTTTTCAACCAAGGGAATTCCATTTACACCAACTCCCCGTATTATAGTTTTGATCAGTTTGCCAATCCCGAACTAAAATGGGAAACGGTCTCGCAGTTTAATACAGGAATCGATTTTTCAGTCCTTCAGGGCAGGATCAGTGGCTCACTGGATGCTTACCTTAAAAAAGCGTCAGACTTATTCGGAGTTGTCCCGGTTGACTATACGACAGGAGTTGGCTTCCAGATACAGAAAAACGTCGCTAAAATACAGGGTAAAGGGCTAGACCTTGTCCTAAATTCTGTAAACACGAACAAACTGATCAGATGGACAACAGATCTTAACTTCAGCTATCATAAAGACGTTACAAAAGCATATTACAATGCGGATCTGAGGGCAGCCAACTTTATGACCCAGGGAAATACAAGGGTTTCGGGAATACCTGGTCAGGCGATTTATGGCATATATGCCTACCCGTGGGGAGGCCTGGAACCTGCCACCGGACTTCCCCAAGGGTATGTCAACGGAGCGCTCAGCAAAGACTACCGCACCATCACCGGAACTGACACCAAGATCACCGATGCAAAATACTTTGGCTCTGCTTTACCGCTTTATTATGGTTCTTTAGGCAATACCCTTACTTATAAGGCTTTCTCAGTTGAGGCGAGACTGCTTTTCAAGCTCGGATATTATTTCAGACGGTCTACCATCGACTATACAATACTGAATACCCAATGGAATGGCCATAGCGATTACGCTATGCGCTGGCAGAAACCAGGAGACGAGTTGCAGACTGACATCCCAGCAATGGTGTATCCAGTACCCGGCGGCATGAGTGCATTCTATCAAAACGCCGAGCCATTTGTCACCAAAGGAGATCATATCAGGGTCCAGTACATCACCCTTAATTATCGCTATGTGCCTAAAGAAGGCATAAAACTACCCTTCAAATCCATTAATTTTTACAGCTCTCTTTCCAACCTCGGACTGATATGGAAGGCAAACAAAAATGGTATTGACCCGGATTATGCCAGCGGCTATACCATAATACCGCCACCTCTGACCATTGCTGCCGGATTAAGAGCCAATTTTTAACCTCAATCAAAACATGATGACAACGATAACTTATCAAAACTTCCGATTATTATTATGTCTGGCGCTGGTCGCTACACATCTGTCCTGCAAGAAATACCTGGAGGAAAAACCAGATCAAAAGCTTGCTGTACCAAAAAGCTTAACTGAATTACAAGGATTGCTTGATAATTTCTCCGTGCTTAACCAGACCGATGCGGGAGCCGGAGAAGCAAGTTCCGACAACTACTACCTTGACTACCAAGACTGGCAAGCGATCCCTTATGCCGATGAACAGCGGATCTACACCTGGGAAAAAGATAACCTTTTCGCATTGGACGGCCGTACAAACGAGTGGTATTGCAACTACCAGGCTGTTTATTATTGCAATACCGTCCTCAGTGCGTTGAATAAAGTCCCGAGAAATGTGGGTAACCAATGGAACTGGGACAATATCAAGGGGCAAGCTCTATTTTTCAGAGGGCAGTATTTTTTAAGAAGTCTCACCCTCTGGGCACCCGCATATGACCCACAGAGCTCCAGTCGAGACCTCGGTATACCACTGCGGTTAACAGATGACTTTAATCCACTATCAGACAGGGCAAGCGTGGAAAGCAGCTACCAGCAGATCTTGAAAGACCTAAGTGAATCTGCACGTTTATTACCGGAAAAGGCAAGTCATCCCGCACATCCTTCCAAACCGGCATCCTATGGGCTGCTCGCCAGAGCAAACTTATCCATGCGCAAATATCCGCAGGCAGAAGCGTACGCGGATTCCAGCCTCAACCTGTACAATAAGCTAATGGATTACAATGAACTGAATGTGACCTCAGATTTTCCCTTCCAGCAATTCAATGCGGAAGTGATCTTATGGAACCGTATACTGGCCCCAGGTCTGCTTGCCCCATACATCGCAAAAATTGACCCCGAACTTTATAACTCCTATTCATCCGACGACCTTAGAAAACAGGCATTCTTTTTTGCCAATTCAGATGGCTCGCATAGCTTCAAGGGATACTATGAGCAGCTGACAGCGCCATTTGGCGGAATAGCGGTCGATGAAATTATCTTAACCAAGGCAGAGAGTGCAGCCAGAAATGGCAAGCTGGCTCAGGCCATGACTTCATTAAATGAGCTCATGAGCAAACGCATCAAAAAAGATAAATTCACTGCGATTACAGCTTCTTCCGCTAGTGAAGCCTTAAACTTAATCCTGAATGAGCGTAGAAAGGAACTCCTGATGAGAGATTTAAGGTGGATGGATATCAAAAGACTGAATAAGGAAGGTGCTAACATTATATTATCAAGAAAACTGGGAGACCAGATCTTAACTTTGCCAGCAAATGATCCGCGATATGCGTTACCGATCCCTGAAGATGTGATCCGGCTCTCTGGTATACCTCAGAATCCAAGATAATCAAAATAGTTTTGATCAAGAGGGGACAGTTGCCCCCTCTTGCTATTTAAAAGAAATGGTTAGTTTCTTTTTTGCGGAGATAAAGCCAGCACATCACTGTTGGTACGTCCTGAGGCGGTCAAATAATCTGTCAGATCGTTAACATCATCAGTTCCGTCAGGGAAATTTACAATACAAGGCAGGTTTGCGCCACTACCGCAGCCTGAAGGGGCTGACAATCCTTGCTCATACTGAGCGGCAGTCAGGATTTGTCCGGTGGTTGAACCTTTGAAAGTCCATTGTACTGCTCTTGTGGTAGTGAACGCGCTCGCTGCGAATGCGATCAACAGGGCGAATACGCCCAATAGAGATTTTTTCATGTTGTTTATTATTAAGATTGGTGCCTACTTTGTACACAGGTGTTCGGCAAGTCCTGATTCACGCGCATAGAATATTTTAACCCCTTTAGGGATGAAGTTCCTTTTTAAAAAACAGCAACAATACCAGTCCCCACAAGACGAAAACCGCATTAAAAATCAAATGCTGGAGCCAGCTAAGGCCGCTGATCACCCCTCCACAGATACAGGGCATATTCGAACTAAAAACCAGCATCAAAGCGATGTAGGCCGTAAATCCCATCATTATAATCGTAAAAATCAGCACGCCGGCCAGCCTGGTAAAAGGTAAGATCATCAGCAGGCAAATAAAAATCTCTATTGAAGGAACCAGCCAGGCCAAAATGCCGCTAAAACCAGAAATAAAAGGAGACCGGGCCAGTTGTTCGCTGAACATCTGAAAAGTGATCAATTTGGAAAAAGCAACATAGCCAAACAAGAAGACGAATAGGAGCACCGAATAATCGGTCAGCAGTGACCGCCATTGAACTGCATCCGAAGGTGCGGCGGGGTGAAACAGGTGAGTTTTCATAACAGGGATATTTGATTAGCCCTAATTTCATAAGTTTTTTTTTAAAATAAGTTGGTTTTTATCTCTATTTAAAGCTACAAACATTGTAATTTATGCTGACGAATAGCGGCGCAAAACCAGACGTAAATCTGAAAAAAACAAGACCCCCGGACGTACTGAAGTCGAACCAGTTTGTAGAAGATTTGAATATAATTGCTTCATTACCAGTAGATACTGATGGATGAGTTGTTATTGCATGCAAAAATAAATTTTGAAGTTTGATGGCAAATGGAGAAATTTATCTTAATTCTCTGGGCGTCAATCCCGTGACTTTTGAAAAATTGTTGAAGTCATTTGGATATTCATATCCTAGACTATAGGCTATTTGGGAAATATTCCAATGTAGACTTATAATATTTTGGCGTCATTCTTACGAGTTTGGGAAGGCTTGTATTATATTTTACCTTCATTACATCACCACACGATAATCGATGGAAGACCGATAAGCAATCCATAATATTAACGACTTTTGATCTTGTGGATTACATATTCTAAAAGTTCATCAGTATTCAGATTAACTTGACTATTATATTCTAAATCAGGAATTACACCTTTACCATCATTACCGGTACCTATCATATATAATTTAGAGGTAGAAACTGAACATACAAGTTTAGTCTCTGGCAGAATGATTTCAACCGTATTTGCCGTAAACGTAGTTGGTTGTCCCGTTTCTTCACCAATTAATGTACCCAAGTTATAGTGTTTAAATGTTGCTGCCAAGATTGCTGCAGCAGAGTAAGTTTTCTTACCTATTAACAGATAAATATTACCAGTGAATAAAAGGGCATTTGCCTTAGGCGATTCTGGAGGAAATCGTTTGATAAGGGTACTACCATTTTTAGCCATCAATATTTCTCTCCTATCTTTATCTGAAAGGACATATATTGGGTAATATAAATAATGGTACCATCTGAATGATTTATTATATTTTCTATTGGATTGGATAAATTCCTTTTTCTTTTCTCTGCTAATATGTGTTTCAATCTTTTCGAATTGACTTATTTTTTTTGAAGTAACATATTCATATAGAATTTCCCCCAATCGAGTGGTGCCACCTGGATTATTTCTGACATCTATGATAAGATCTGTACTGCCATTAGTTTTTAAGGAGGAAAACACCTTATCACAAAATGGTCTAAAGTTTTCCAAATCTTCACAAAGATTATATTCGATTAATCCAATGTTTGTTCCATCAATTATCCTAAAGCTGAAATTTTCTTTATTCTGTCTTTTAATTCTACCTGAATCAATTGCAGACTGAGCAAGCCCTTGTAGTTTAACGCTTTTTTCCATTCCAGTTTCCGAGACATAAGTAATTGTATAGCCGTCCATGTTTCCGAAAGTGTACCAATATGATCCGCTAAACCAAGGT
>DATFQH010000008.1:0-4966 GCA_035264385.1 Pedobacter sp. | reverse complement strand
AATCTGTATTTCAAGGTAATATCAGTGGAAAAGTTTAACATTGCCATAACTTATTATTAAATTAGTACAGAGGGTTTTTAAAGGGAAACTATGGCAGCTTACGGCGCACATACAGATCAGGAACTGCTGGCTTTGCTGAAGCGGGGAGATGATGCTGCATTGGCCGAATTTTACAGGCGCTACTGGCAACCGCTGTACGTTTCTATCTTTCAGATTCTTAAAGACAGGCAGCCCAGCGAAGATATCATCCAGGAAATTTTTATTAAGTTTTGGGACAAGCGGGAGAGCCTCGAGATCCAGATTTCTGTAAAGGCCTATTTATTTGCGAGCTGCCGGTACGAAGTTTTCCGGCTAATCAAAACCCAGAAGGTAAGGGAAGATATCTTTGATAGCTTACACGAGCGGTTGCATGAGCCCTCGGCCTACGGCAGTATGGAGCATAAGGAGCTGATTGCACAGATCAATTCTATTGTCGATCAGCTGCCTGACAAATGCCGGGAAGTGTATAAGCTGAGCAGGGAAGAAAACCTGAGCCATAAGGAGATCGCCGAGCGTTTGGGTATTTCGACAAAAACTGTAGAAAACCACATTACCAGGGCATTGACGCAACTGCGTGCGTCAATGGGCGGTGTGCTGACTATTGAGCTGATCGGGTGGTGGTTGAAGAAGTGATTGTCTTTGATGGAAAGACAATCTTCTGACGGATAGTTTATGCGGATCTTTACTTTAGAAATCCGAAAGCCGGCCGGTAAAAAACTTTTTTCCCATTGTAGCTTCTGATGCTGTTGGTTAAAATGAAGATGATGTTGACCACATAAAAGAGCGGAATCATCATTATCAGCAGCTCCGTGCTACCAATGTTCATGAACGAAATGTTCGGGAATGGCAGCCTTAAATGGAGGATCATGCTAAGAAAAAAAATGATGTAGCCTACAAATAGAGTCAAGCACCAAGAGATCTGGAAGTTGAGCAGGCGCCTGCCTATTTCATTTATTTTGCTGATCTTGTTTCTGTTTGAAAGCCAGATGGCCAGCGGGATTATGATCCCTAACAGGGGGAAGGCGAGAAAACTCAATGCAGACAGGTTTAAAAAAGCCAAAAGCCCCTTGTCTTCTCTTTCGGTCCAGTCTATCAGTTCATCGGGTGTGATGTCGAGTGCGTTCGCTATCCTTTGCAGTGTATCACCTCTGGGTTCAGTTTCCCCACCCTCAATTCGCTGGATAGTTCTGAGGTTAATCTGAGCGGCCTCGGCTAGTTTTTCCTGGCTCAGTCCTTTACGGATGCGCAGCTCTTTAATTTTTTGCGCTAATTCTATATTTTTCATCTTTTTAGATTTTGTTGCCGTAAAGGTATGCTAAGGGGTATTTTTTTCTTTGCGACTTGTATACGGCATATCTACGGCATTCGTGTCGGGCTTGTTTTTGGCGCAGAAATTATGCTCAGCTGCCGTTCACTATAAGCTTTTCTTCTTTTTAGGTTTCGGATCGGGGAGCTCATTTACGGTTACCTTGACAAGGGTAGAAATCCAGTCATGGTCTTCCAGCTCGTCCTGGATCAGGTAATAGGATTTGGCTCCGGGAAAGGGTGAAGCCAGGTTAGGCGTTCCAAGAAAAGCTTTACCGGCTTCAGTAGGTTTAATCAGTAGCCGGTTGTCGCACACTAACGCAAAGATTCTGGCTCCGGCATAAAGGCCATATTCTCCAAACATCTTTTTAAAAGTAATTCCTGCCGGATTATGGATCTGGTCGATGATATAGTCTACGTATTTTTGATCAGTTGCCATTTTATTGAGATTAAGAGACACAAATTAAGGAGAAAATACGACTTGAGAGGTTCGTTATGCTATTTTAATTTGAAATATATGTAGTTAACTACGTATATTTGTACGGAAATACTTATTTATGGAACATCAAATAATTATAAGGGCGGTATATAACGATTATTGTGACCAGATCCAGCAGCTTATCCTGCCGATACAACAAATAGAATTCAATGTGCCGGTAACGCTGGAAGCGCAACCTGATCTTTTTGATATTGAAGCCAATTACCATAAAGAGGGCGGAGGTTTCTGGGCAGCGCTGGATGAAGCCCGGCCGGAAGGCAACCAATTGGTTGGCACGATCGGCCTGATCAATGCGGGTAAGCAGATTGGAGTGATCCGGAAGATGTTCGTTAAAAAAGAGTACCGCGGAAAAGAGATCGGGATAGGGCAGGAGCTCCTGGCGACACTGATTTCTTATTGTAAAGCGCAGGGAATAAATGATATTTATTTAGGGACGGTTGAAATTTTAAAAGGAGCCCACCGCTTTTATGAAAAGAACGGATTCCAGGAAATCGGCGTAGCCGATCTGCCAGCTGTTTTTCCGAGGATGATGGCTGACAATAAATTTTACCATCTGAGGCTTCAAGAGGCAATTTTAAACACTAAAGGCTGATACCATGAATGTGATTAATGAATCGGGCATACTTGCCATTGCTACCAGGTTGCAGCGTTTGAGTGACCAGCTTAGAAAAGATGGCTTCCAGATCTATAAGGCCAATGAAATTGACTTTGAGCCTAAATGGTTCCCTGTCATCTATACGCTCCATTTCAGGCCCCAGCTAGGTGTGGTAGAGCTCGCTGCGGAAATTGGCTATACACATCCTTCTACCATAAGTTTGCTGAAAGAACTTGAAAAGGAAAGGATCATCCGTTCTAAAAAGGACAAACAGGACGAACGCAAACGCCTGATCCAGCTTACCGAAAAGGGGAAAAAACTATTGGAACAGATGCAGCCGGTGTGGGAGAACATGGTTTCCGCTTTGGAAGAACTAACGGATACTTCGAACAATATTATGAAGGCGATTGCCGAAGTTGAAAAAAATCTGGATGAACTGAGCTTTTTTGAACGGGCTAAAAGAGTGGCAAAGGGGTAGTAAATAAATGCGACCTTTAACCGACTATTCCGGATCTTTTTTCAGGAATGCGATATTGGTGACTTTATAATTTAATGCACTCGTAGTACCGGCGATCGGGATGCTGCTCAACGACTTGAGGAAAGACCGCTGCCTGCTGGTTTAATGGGCTATAGAATGGAGGTGTATGTTGCGGTGGTGTCGGATGATAGAAGGGAGGTTTCGACTAGTGTGTATTTGGGGAGATTGAATTGAAATCACGGAGTTTGCTTTGCGCATAATTTTGGAGAAAAATTTACAAATATAAATCGTTGTGTAAAGTGTTTTCTTTTAGATTAATATTTGGCTTTTTGCATAACTTTGCTGATGCAGAAAGAGCGATGCAGTTTCGTGACAGATTCGATGCTAATGGAATTTGAATTTGTAAGCGTGGGCCCAAAAGGAATGATAAAGAAACAAGTGCGATATAGCCCTCATAATTTAGATGGTGTGACTTATTATAATCTCGCTTTTGGCGACCTTGATCCAGATACAGGAGAAATTGATGATCTTTCGGTTTCGGATAATAAAGATAGATTGAAAGTGCTTGCAACTGTTGCTGCTACAATTGTGGAGTTTACAAATCATTTTCCTCATGCCTTAGTAATGGCTCAAGGAAGTACTGCTTCGAGAACACGATTGTATCAAATGGCATTAAGTGCTAACTTAAATGAGATCATAAAATCTCTGCATGTCTTTGGTCTTTTAAATGGAGAATGGTTTGATTTTGAAACAAATACAAACTATGAGGCTTTCATGGTTGTACATAGAAATTAATTATATTTGAATATGAAAGGAAAACATGTAATGGGTAATAACGTAAACGGGCTTTCTTTTGATCCTAATTACGATAAGATAGTCGAGAATCTTAAAGACCACAGCAAAGACGCTTATGTTGTTTCGAAGGGAAAAGCAATGGAAGATCTTTTAAAAAGAGTTGGGTTTCCCCAAAAAGCATTGGAAATTCAAGCAAAACATTTAAAAAAGCTAGGTAAATAAACCCCTCCCTACAACAATATTCCCCTCAAATCTGCCGGAGAGTAATTGATGGACTTCAGCGTCTTATTGTCATTGGTTCTGTAAACCAAAAACAACGATTCCTCTTCTTTGTGATAAGCATCGCACTGGTGGTTTTTACGGTAATGCTGTATGGTTTCATGGGCTTCTTCTTCAGACTTGCAGGCCTTGCTCATGTTCGAGCGGTGCACTTCATCAAACAGATCCTTAAACTTATCGGCAAGGCCGAATTCAAGAATAGCACCCGATAAAACATATTGCAGATCGCAGAGCGCATCAGCTACTTCAACAAAGTCATTGGCTTCTATCGCCTGCTTTAATTCCTGAAGTTCCTCTGCCAGTAAAGAAACCCTTAAGTTTGCCCTGTCTCTGGAAGGGATGCCGGGTGTTTCTTTTATAGGATGTTTAAACGTTTTGTGGAATTCGGCAACCTTGTTCAGTGAATTAGACTCTTGCATATGCTGATGTTTTATAATTGGGTTTAAAATTACAATTATTATTCAATCCCAAAATACAGCCAGCTCTATTTTTTTACCGTACTTTTCTTTGCACCGGAATACCTATTTTTAATCTATGGTCAGTAAAGAAACATTCAGACAGATGGCTTTGAACTTTGAAGAAGCAATTGAGCAGCCTCATTTCGAAAAGGCGTCATTCAGAGTCAGTAAGAAGATCTTTGCGACACTTGACACAATTAAGGAGCGGGCAGTAGTGAAGTTGTCTGAAATAGACCAGTCGGTTTTTATGGCTTTTGACAGCAGTATCGTTTATCCGGCTACCGGCGCATGGGGCAAACAGGGCTGGACCATCTTAGAACTAAAAACAGTAAAGAAAGCTATGCTTCAGGATGCGCTGGCCCTTTCTTATTGTAATGTGGCGCCAAAACGTCTTTCAGAAAAATACAGGTAACCTTATTTTTTTACCTCTCCATAACACACAAAGCCCTTATATTGGCTGCCGCATAAAAAGTATACACTGGAATGGAATTAGGGATCAGCACATTCGGCGAATTACA
>DATFQH010000007.1:0-3974 GCA_035264385.1 Pedobacter sp. | reverse complement strand
TGTAATTTTCAAGACCTAATACTTTACGTGCTACCAATAAAAGGGTTAACACCATCGCAAATCCCGAGAATATCGCTCCAGCCACAAAGTAAGGAGGGAAAATGGTAGTATGCCATCCCGGAATTACTGAAGTAGCAAAGTCCATAGATACAATCGTGTGCACTGAAAGTACAAGAGGCGTAGAGATCCCGGCCAGAATCAAAGACACTGCCTCAAAACGCTGCCATGTTTTAACATTACCAGACCATCCGAAAGAGAAAATAGAGTAAATTTTGCGTCTTAATCCTGTGGCACGGTCACGAATTGTAGCGATATCCGGTAATAAACCAGTATACCAGAACAATAACGATACAGAGAAATAAGTTGAAATTGCAAACATATCCCATACGAGCGGTGAGTTAAAATTCACCCAAAGCGAACCAAACTGATTTGGCAATGGAAGTACCCAGTAGGCCAGCCACGGACGTCCCATGTGCGATACAACATAAGTAGCCGCACAGATTACAGCGAAGATGGTCATTGCCTCTGCAGACCTGTTAATTGAATTTCTCCAGTTCTGACGGAAAAGTAACAGTACCGCAGAGATTAGTGTTCCAGCGTGACCAATACCTACCCACCATACGAAACCAGTAATATCCCAAGCCCAGCCAACTGTTTTATTTAGTCCCCATGATCCTATCCCAAACCAAAAAGTATAACTTACTGCCACTACCCAAAGTGTAGCACCGCATAGTGCGATTATAAATCCAATCCACCATGCCCTGTTTGGCTTATTCTCTACCGGCAGCAGAATGTCATCCGTAATTTTTGCATACGTGATGTTCTGGCCGGTAATTAGTGGTTCTCTTAATATTGATTCCTTATGTCCTGACATAATTTATTTTCTTTTAATATCAGCTATCTGCTTACGCATGCACTGTTGTATCTGTATTTCTAATTTTTGTCATATAACCTATACCTGGCTGCACATTGATCTCCTCCAGTACGTAGTATATACGCTCACTACGCAGGGCCTTCGAAACCTCCGAGTTAGGATCATTTCCATCACCAAATATGATCGCATTTGCAGAACAAGCTTCCTGACAGGCCATCTTGATATCGCCATCTTTCAATGGACGTTTTTCAATCTTGGCTTTCAGTTTACCGCCCTGAATCCGTTGAATACACATCGAGCATTTTTCCATCACCCCTCTTGAGCGAGTGGTCACGTCAGGATTCAATACCAGCTGAGTGAATTCATTATTAAGATAGTTATCAAACCGTGAATCATTCCAGTAGTTGAACCAGTTAAAGCGGCGTACTTTATACGGACAGTTGTTAGCACAATAACGTGTTCCTACACAACGGTTATAAGCCATATGATTCAAGCCATCTGAAGAGTGAACGGTGGCCAGTACCGGACATACTGTTTCACAAGGTGCGTGATCACAATGCTGGCAAAGCATTGGCTGATGCACCACAGACACATTGTCCATTTGCTCACCTTTAAGATGTGCTATTTCCTTTTCTTTAGTTACAGCATTAATACCGGTACCATGTCCATCACCACCGTGAGCCTCACCTTTATGACCTTCGGTTTCTTCTACATTGTAGCTATAGTAACGGTCAATACGGATCCAGTGCATCTCTCTGCGTCTGCGAACTTCATCCTTACCTACAACAGGAATGTTATTTTCTACATTACATGCAACGATACAAGAACCGCAACCTGTACAGGCATTCAGATCAATTGCCATTACCCAATTGTTACCAGGTTTTTCGTACTTATCCCAAAGATCGTATGTTTTATGTTTTGCATGGTCGTTACCCGATCCTGCAGCTGGATTCTTTTTATAAGCTTCAAAAGTAGCCTCACGGATGATATTACGCCCTTCAAAAGAATGGTGAGTCTGTGTCTGAGCCAATTCATCAGTTTTACCGGTTGCCTCAAGCTTTACAGATGTTGCATATTTTGATGTACCATTGACGAAACTAACAAACGGATAAGCATTCTTACCAACATTGTTTCCGGCTTTACCAACCATTGTACGGCCATATCCCAGAGCGATAGATGCTGTACCTTTAGCTTGTCCTGGTTGGATCAACAAAGGAAGTTCAATAGCATATCCTCTATCGTCTTTTACAGAAATAATGTCAAATTCCTTGAATCCAAGCTCTTCTGCGTGTTTAGGACTTAAAGCGATATAGTTATCCCATGTTACTTTAGAAACAGGATCAGGGAGTTCCTGCAGAAATGCATTATTGGCATGCTTACCATTACGCATTGGCACACTTTCGTAAACCTGAAGCTCAATATCCTTAGCCAGTGCTTTACTTGCATTCAACACATAAGGGATCACTGCAGCAAGCGACAAGGCGAAAGTATACGTGCCCGCTGGTTTTGCAGTGGCAGCAAATACACCTGTCTGCAGAACGTCACTCCAGGTTTTACCTAACGCAGGTAGAATTGTAGCTTCCCAGTTGTTTCGTACATACTGATAATATTCCTTAACCGGCGCATTAGACCAGCTCAATAAGCTCTCTTCAGCCTGACGTGAGTTAAACACAGGGTTTATTGTAGGCTGCACAATAGAATAATATCCCTCATAAGCACTAGCATCACCCCATGATTCTAAATAATTATGATTGATCGCAATCACATCACATAATGATGAAGTTTCATCTTTTCTATCCGAGAAAGAAATCTTCAGATCTACTTTAGTCAATCCTTCAGCAAAACCTTTTGCATTGGCTGCATCATAGGCAGGGTTACTATCGAGGAAGAACACCGCTCCAACCTCACCCCTGTTCATCTCATTGATAAACTCTGTAAACTCAGCATCATTACCTGAATAACGTTTGCAGGGATTATCCAAATCAATCGTAGTACCGTAGCTGCTAATGGCAGAATTGATTGCATTTACCAGAATTTGTGTAGAAACGTCATTTGAGCCGCTCACTACAAGTGCCTTGCCCTTGCTCTGAAGCAATTCTTTTCCCACCAGCTTTAAAGCCTTATCAGCCGTAACATTGTTAGGCAGGTTACCCCCGGCCACACTAGCACCTGTAATTGCATTGTATAAAGCGATAAGCGCAGGGCCCTCTTCTGAAAGCTTCAAAGGAATACGGGTATCAGCATTAGTACCAGTCAAACTCATGCCAGCCTCGAATTGAAAATGGCGGGACATTTTACCTTTAGCTAATGATTTATAATTTCTGTTGGCGATATACTGGGAAGTAAATTCCTCACCGCTGATCCATGTACCCAGAAAATCGGCACCAAAACTCACTACTAAATCCGCCTTATCAAAATTGTATTTAGGAACAACAGCCTTACCAAAGCTATTTTCATTTGCTTTGATGATACCAGTATAAGAAATTGCATCATACTGAACATGTCTTGTTTTAGGATAAGCAGTAGTAAAATCAGCAATAACCTTTTTTGTAGACGGGCTGCTCACAGAAGACGAGACGATACGAATCTTCTTACCAGAAGTCTGAACTTTACCAAGTTCTGCAATTACAAACTTATCGATCTCGGCCCAATTGGTCTCAGTCAATCCTTTAGCATCCTTTTTTAAAGGAGATTTAAGTTTAGAAACATCATATAAATCCAATACAGAAGCCTGAGCCTGTGCATCAGTACCACAATTAAACTCACCAGCATTAGGATTTGGTTCAATCTTGATTGGTCTTCCCTCTCTCGTCTTTACCAAAATGCTCTGACCGTTGAAACTTGAAACGTAGAAGTTTGGAATACCAGGAACTACTTCTTCAGGTTTAATCAGGTAAGGAATTGATTTATGAACAGGGGCTGTCTGACAAGCCGCCAGCGTAACCGCACCTAATCCAAAGCCCAAAGCCTTTAAAAAGTCACGGCGAGGAGTTACTGTACTTAACCCTGCTTCATTTAAAACATCTTCTATTGGAAGTGGTTCAGAAAATTCGTTTTTGTTATTTTTAACAAAATCCGGAGTGTTTTTATACTCTTCTAA
>DATFQH010000006.1:0-6801 GCA_035264385.1 Pedobacter sp. | reverse complement strand
AAGGCGTTCACCTTCAATTTCACTCGATTTTACAACATCCAATGTTAAGGTATCCAGAAGAGCCGTTTCCTGGACTTTAAAGCCCAGCGAACTCATTTTCCCTAAAATTTTACCCTGGCGATGTCTTACATCACCCAGTAGTGATAAAAGAGATTCCACATCCCATGTAAAATTCGGCCAGCTTTTTAATCGATGGATATACATAATCTCCGCAAATATGCGGTGAATATAAGTCTTATTCTCCGCAATTCAAATTATTCACCGCAAATATGCGGTGAATAAGGCCGGTAATCTCTGCATAACCAACAAAACTGATGAATCAGTTATTAGAAGAATTGCAATCACTCATAAACAAAAACACTAATTAATATGGAAACGCTTCTCTATTTACTTAAGGTAAGTGCCTGCCTCGGCATATTTTATGGCTTCTATCACCTCTTTCTAAGAAAACTTACATTTTTTACGGTCAACCGGTTTTACCTGCTGGCAACCTTATTGATCAGTCTGTTAATTCCTTTCATAGAGTTTCAAATCCAGCGTTCAGGTCATCAGCCTGCTCAGTTGGCAGAAACAAGTGTATACACAGGCACGGCCGCTGAGGGTCAGCGTCCTGATAAAGGTCAGAACGTTGTAACTGCCAGCCAACCGGGTCATACAAATACAGCAAGGGAAGCACTGAGCAACTGGGATTGGCAAAAGATAACCATTGGCACATACTGGATCGTCGCCGCCGGTATGCTCTTGTGGTTCCTGGGCCAGGTGCTTTCGGTCTTATGGCATACAAGGCATATAGACCAAAGGATTGGTGAGCTAAAAATTATCTACAAAGCCAAAGGTTTTACCAACTGTTCGTTTTTAAACTATGTATTTGTAGACCAGCACAACATGACTGAAATTGAGATTTCTCAAGTGATTAAGCACGAAAGTATTCATGCGATGAGTTCGCATTCTGCAGACAAGCTAGTGATCAACTTATTCAAAGCACTCTTATGGTTTAATCCCATCATCTACCTTTACGATTACGCTATGGAACAGGTACATGAGTATGAGGCAGATAAAAGAACTTCTACAGCTGTCGGCAATAAGGTGTATGCGAGCTTGCTGCTTACCATTGCGGTTAAAAAGAATAACCCCGATCTGGTACATAGCTTTGTAAAACATCCGCTCAAGGAAAGGATCCAGATGCTTTTCACTAAAGAGTCTAAACACACTAAAAAACTCATCTATGTGGCCGCTTTACCAATAGGTGCCGCTTTGGCCTGTATATTCGGTATCCAGGTGGTCTATGCGAATATTCCGGAAAAGACTTATTCGAAGGTTATGGATAAGGTTATGGGTCTGGTAGAAAAAGACAATATTGATCTGGAACCTGCTAAAACTCAGAACGAACTGAAGGCAGAGCAAGAATTGGTTCAGCAACAACCAGCAGATTCTTTGCTGATGATTGATTTCTACAAAGCGGATCAGTTTACAGCGGTGATCATCGACGGTAAGACTTACGGAAAGGATATTCTTTATAAAATAAGCCCCCGGTGTATGAGCGACTATTTTTTGCGTAAGGGCCAACTGATAATTAACACGCGCAACAACGAAATTCTATACGCTACGGAACTGGACAGATCTAACAAAAGGATTAGCAATAAAGCGGAAGCCAAACAGAAGTTCTATGTGAGGTATACCCTGAAAAATGAAGATGGCAGTAAGTACGATATAATTCGAATAAAGATGAACGGACGCACTCCGGGCGGAGGTTCTGTGAGCATAAAAAGAGGTACAGAATTGCTCTTCCTTGTCGATGGTAAAAGATATCACGAAAGTGTGCTGAAAACCATAACTAATGAAGAATATGCTACAGGCTGGGGCATAACCCTTTCGTCGGGTATACAATCAAATGCAGAGCTGGTGGCTAAATACGGAAAAAAATACGACTCGATGATTGAGCTTGTCAGAATTGTTCCCCCGGCTCAGGAGCCGGTAAATATGCCGCTTACTTTCTCTGCCAGAGATTCTACTAAATATTCTGAAGACAAAAACATAGTTTATCTGTATGGCGGCGCATCGCTGAAACATGAGTATTCAACGATTACCGCAGATTATATAGAGTACAACGCAAAGGAACTGAGCGGAAAAGCTAAGGGTGCTATTTATTCTAATTCGCGCTCTGGCGCACAGCATAAGTTTGCTGATTCTATACATTTTGATTTGGGGGCAGGAAGATTTACGTCATATGATGTAAAATAATAATGATGTCTGGCGCTGATCGGCGATTTATCTTATTTTGCGCATTCATTATCAGGCATGTCAGTAGAAATAGAAAAGAGACTTCTCCGGTCAACCAAATCTGAATGCCGGTGCCATTGTTTCCTGTTCTGCTCTGGAAATCCCCAGTTTAGATGCTACTGATCTCCAATCTTTAACAGCATCGGCTACTTCCTGAATGATTTGATCCATTTCCACTTCCTTTAGCTGAAAATAAGGGCCAACACTTTTAGCCAAATCAAAATCAAGCGCATTATTGTGCATGTCAACATTCAAAGCCAGGCCATATTTATCTACCGAAGGATTAAGGTCATAAGCAGGAGAAAGTATCCAGCCTTTTTCTTCCAGCAGAAAGCCATGATTCCTGAGGTGATCATCTGTATTTGAAATGGCCATATGAAATACGATTCGACGCCATAACTGTTGCAAATCAGCCTGTATGTTCGCACCATAGGTCTGAATAAATTCTGCAATTTCCAGATAACTTGGTGTGGCATCTCTTATTATATCCTCACTATTTGCAGTCATGGTCATTGCCGAAGCAAAATGAATGCGCTGATCGCCCTGTCTGTCAAATCGTCTTGATAAAAAGGTATGATAAGGCCCTCTGACTTTTTCGAGTGTACATTCGGGCATAATGACACCTGCCTTGAGGGCTAGTTTATAGGCAAGATATTCCCAGGCTGCTTTATCAGTCGTATCTGCCTTGGAAGGAAATTTGGCAATGCACAAGTGCCCCTTCAGATCAATGACGTTTGCTTTAGGTCTTGCACCACCCAGTGATGATCCCGGAACGATCAGGGTATGAATCCAATCATCTGCATTTTCACCATCCTCGTCCTCTTCATACGCTTTGACACTTGCCTGTAATTTACGCAAATGAGTGATAGGAGGTGTGGGATTTTCTTTATTATCATCCAGAAACGGTCCATCAGGCTGCAGCTTGAAGCGAAGTGCACCCATCCTGGTAGTATCATGAACACCCATTAGAAAATCGATCTCGTAGAGCTTAGGTATTGCTTGTTTTTTTGACATCGCTGTTTGCGCAGCACGGCGCAGCATCAGCCTTCTGCCCCATGTATCAGGCATTGAATTCATAAAAACACCGAAGTTTTCTTTGCCGGCAGGATATTGACTTCCCCCAAACAAGTCAATTTCAGGATCAAGTAAGAATACCTTGTTTGATTTTAACCAGTCCTTATGATATTCAAAACTAAAGATCTTGTTTCCCTTACTTTGCTGCGCTGATAATATCCCTATACATTCCGGACTCTGCATACCTTTCCAGTGGGCATACACCCATATATCTGTTTTATTAGAGGCCATTAGGTTAACAGATCTAAATCCTGAAGTTTCCTGCCAAGTTTGTCATCCATCGCCAGTTTAAGAAAATCTTCATGCAAATTCAATGCTCTGAGCACGTTAAAATATGCGCCCATAGATACGCTTGGATCTCCGTGTTCAATCTTTCGAAGTGTCACTCTTTCTATAGCAGCACGTTCCGAAAGCTGGATAGCGGTAAGTTTCCGGCGCTTCCTGGCTAGCTTGATGTTCTCTCCAAGGCTATCCCAAATTTTCTGATATTTAGGAAAGATAATTACTTTTTTTGATTTCACAATGGATAATATTATATCCAAATATAAGTCAAATGGATATAATACTATCCAAAAATATTTTTTAATTCTATCGATCTGCTTTACAAAAGAGAAAGCAGGAAGCTGTTTAGCCCGGTTCTCAAAGTCTTTGTTGCCTTGCTTAAATGCGCCTCAACAGTTTTTTCGGAAATATCCAGTTCACTGGCAATTTGCTTATGCGACAGGCCCTGTTCACGGCTCATCACAAAAACCAGCCTGCATTTTTCCGGCAGCTCTGACACTAATTTTGCCAGTCTTTCCCTGACTTCTTCAAAATCAAGCCACTCCTGGGTAGAATTGTCTACTTCACTGCTTGCTGGCAGATTGTCGACATAATTCTTTCTGATATAGTGCTGATCCAGTTTGTTGATGATCCTGTACTTTACGGAAACGGCAAGATATGCCCCAAGATTGCTTTCTACTTCAATTTGCGCGCTCCTTTCCCACAAACGAATAAAGATTTCCTGAACCACTTCCTTAGCCTCATCGAGATCATTCAATTTTTTGCCAGCAAGGGCAAACATCCGCTTCCAGTATCGGTTATAGATTTCCGTAAAAGCCGCACGGTCTCCCGACTTCAACAAAGCCAAAAGTTCTTCATCCGTGTATACCCCGTATGCAGCCATTACGTTTGGTGTTATCCCTCAGTTAAATATACTAATAAGTTATGTCAATGTTAAACCTTTTAACTGACATTACCCAGAGAAACAAGGAGCAAATGATGAATTTTTCTATAGAATGGCCTAACCATCTGCGTACGTTCTGCGCTAAAAAGAATCATTTAGCGCAGAACGTACGCAGATAGCCTTGAAAAAGCGCGGAGAAAGCTTTTTATATACTCTTCTTGTATTCTGTCGGCGTCATACCATACCTGGACTTAAAAATGGTAGAGAAATAGGTTGGTGATGCGATACCGATCTTGTAGCTGATCTCTGCTATGGTAAGATCTTCATTACCCAGATAATATTTGGCCTTTTTCAACCTGCGGTTCAGGATATAATCTGTCACACTACAGTTCAGCAGGGCCTTTACCTTGCGGTATAGCTGCACACGGGAAATGCCGATGCCCTTACTGATTTCATCTACACTAAATTTTTCATTGCCCAGGTTTTGTTCTACCAGCCCGGCAAAATCGTTGAGGAACTTTTTATCGATCGTGTTTGCGGTTGTTTTCTTGCTGCCGGATGCAGATATGTCGCTGATATAATGTTCCTTGAGCATTGCCCTGTTTCGGATCAGATTTTCGGCATTGGCCTGCAGGTATTCAAAATTGAAGGGCTTGGTAATGTATATATCTGCACGGCTCTGAATGCCTGTGATCTGCTGCTCTATGCTCCCTTGCGCAGTAAGCAGGATTACGGGAATGTGCGAAGTGCGGATGTCTGATTTGAGCCGGTGTGTCAGTTCCTTTCCTGACATGCCCGGAATTACAACATCGGAAATGATAAGGTCCGGGACTTTTTCAAAAGCCTGGTTCATGCCTTCCTGACCATCGGTAGCCCTAAAGATCTCATAATCATTTTCAAATTTATGGCAAAGATAGTCCAGCAGCTCTATGTTGTCTTCGATGATCAGCAGAGACTGCTCCCTGATGATATTTAGAGCAGCGGGGTCTTTAACGGCAGGATCTTTTTCGACAGCTGTAGTATAGATCTTCATTTCATCGTAGAGCAGGGCCGCTTGTTTCTGCTGCGGAATCTTCTCCGGTTCAGTCAGGTGTGCTTCGCCCAGCGGAAGCTGAAGTGTAAACACGGTACCTTCTCCCGGTATGCTGCTCACATTGATCGTGCCCTTGTGCAATTGCATGAGTTCTTTGGAGAGGGATAGGCCCAGACCCGAACCCCTGCTATAGTTGGTATCAGACTGATAAAACCTGTTGAAGATGTGACTGAGTTCATCCGGGTTCATGCCCATGCCATTATCCGACACTTCAATTAATGCCTCTGTATCGGTTCTGTCTAGTGTTACGTAGATCCGGCCGTGATCTGCGGTAAACTTCAGCGCATTGCTGAGCAGGTTAAAGATCACCTTATCGAGCATGTTGATATCAAACCAGACCTGTTGCGGGTTGTTCTTTACAATGAGTCTGAGATCGATATTTCGCTTACCGGCATTGTGCTGAAAACTATCGATGATCTCTTTCAGGAAATCTGTAAGCTGGTTCGGGCTGGCGTGCAATTTAAACTCTTTGTGTTCTATTTTTCGGTAGTCCATCAGCTGATTGACCAGCCGAAGCAACCTGTAGACATTTCTATGGATCAGGCCCAATTCCTTAACGAAGGTTTTACCCGCTTTTTCATTTTTGAGCAGGTCTTCGAGCGGTGAAAGGATCAGTGTAAGCGGTGTGCGGAACTCATGTGAAATATTGGTAAAAAAGTTGAGCTTAGCCTCTGTGGCTGCTTCTGCTTTTTCAGACATTTCGATCAGCTGGTTGCGCTGGTCTAAAATTTCCTGATTTTTATGCTCCAGGCTCTTGTTGATCTTTCGGTTTTCCAGAAGGGCGTGAAAGGCCAGCCCGCCAAACACAACAGCCAGCACCAGGGTAATGACAATAAAGTTGAGGACGAGCCGCTGGTTTTCATAAATCCTGAACTGATCTGCCAGCAATATCTGCTGCCGCTCTATGTCTTTTTGCTGGCCGCTAATGCGCGCCCATTGCAGTTTCATCAGTTCTACGTTGGTACTGTCGATCACCAGACTCTGCAAGATATTCTCTTTTTGGAATGCTTGTTTATTTAGGATTTTCAAGGCTGTCCCAATCGCTTCCTTTCCGCCGGTAGGGTAAAGCACGCTGGCGTCGAGTATGCCCGAACTGACCATATTCAGGCCACCCCCGTTACCGGGCAAGGCGTCGACACCTACCACCTTGATGTCTTTATCGAGGCCCAATTGCTGCAAAACCTTTTTT
>DATFQH010000005.1:0-5450 GCA_035264385.1 Pedobacter sp. | reverse complement strand
CATTATCATCGCTTAATGTTGAAAGTGTACTTATAAGGCCGCTAGTGCGAGAATAGTTCAAGCTAAAGCCAAGGCTTCCGAATTTGTAATTCCCATAATACTGTAGCCCCCATTCATTGTTTATTTGGTTTTGAAGATCTGTTGAGCCACCACTCCGTTCATAAGCGTTAACCGGGTTCACAACTGGGTCTGTATAGTAAAACGACGGTCTTAATATCCTTCTTACATAGCTTAACAGAAGCGATTCAGTTTTGTTGATATTATAGCTAAGGGAGACAGTTGGTGTTAAGTTGGTAAATGATTGTTGAACCTGCATAGGACTGCTAAACTGGTTTTTGTTGTAATCAAGTCTTAAGCCCGTATGGGCAGTAAACTTGCTAAATGTCCAATCTCCATCTACATATGAGGAACTTACCAACTGATTCATTTTAACTATAGTTTTGACTATAGAAATATTTGTTAAAGTGTTATCATTTCCATTGTCTCTAAAAATTAGCTTACTTCCTATTACATATTTAAGTTTCTTACCTGAGTTTTGCTGCTGAATTATTTCAATTGTGCTTTCCGAATTGTCAATGTTATTAAGGTAAACGTTATCTGTTAATACAGTCATGCCATTTGAAGAGCTTTGCAAATCTTGTGTATTATTTGTTGCATTTGTTGAATATCTCGTCAGCAAATAAAATGCGTTAGCTGTATTGTGGTATTTATGGGTATAATTAAGACCTACTACATATCCTCGTGCAGAACTTCTCCTGTTTATTTCCGAAAAATCAGTATATGAGTTATTCAAAGATTGGGAAAAAATCTGTGATGAACTTGTGTAATTTGTTTTTGAAGGAGCAAAATTAAATTGAAAGTCGATAGCATCTTTGTCTGATAGATTGTAATAAGAAGATACGCTGATCCGTCCGCTGTTTGTAAGTGATCTTGATTTTTCGTTTTCATTTAGAACGCGCTTCTGGGTGGTGTAGTTAATGTTTGTCTCAGATGTTCCGTTAACAAGACCGTTATTGTAACTTACAGACAAGTCAAACCCGGCTTTTTTACGCCAGTAAGTCATACTTGCCGAAGGAGAAACTCCCAAGCGGTTGCTGCTCGAACTAATAGTTGAGTTCCAGCCTAAAAAGTAATCTCTCTTAAGCGTGATATTAAGCACCTTACCCCCATTTCGCGCTGTTGGTGTCAATACAACTTCCATTTTATCAATGGCATGCGGGGGTAATGATTTCAAAGATGCTGCATCTTTATATATAGAATTAGGCCGATTATCAATCAGAATCACCAAATTCTCGTTCATCATTCTAATATTATTATCTACTATCTGCAAGAAGGGCAGTTGCTCGATTATTTCACCTACGTTCATATAATCTGCATTGGGTACTTGGGAAATGTCAAACTCCATAACATTTCCTGCTATGTTTATTGGGCTTTTATTGGATTTAATGGTAACCTGATCTAACTGTTTGGATAACGGAACCAAAAAAATTTTTTGTAAACTGTCTTTAAATAACTGAACGACTTTCTTATAACCAACGGCAGTTACTGAAACGTATCTCGATTGGTTTGTTTCTGTGATTGAAACCCTGCCGTTCGAATCACTTACCGCTTGAGCTCTTAATGCATTTGTTGATGCATCTAACACGACAACAGTGGCACCAACAACGGCATCCTTTCGAATAGAATCCAATATTGTTAACGTTTGTGAAAACAATTTAAACGCTATAAGTAGGAATAGGAAAGTCAGACAGCCTTTTTTCATTATTGATTTTGCTCCCTCAACACTACGTTGCCATACCCCGTACTAATGTTGACCATAGATCCACCGCCATTTATCCTTATTGATTGCAAGCTTTTATGTATCGCTACATCCTTTTCCTTTATCTTTTTATCAACATAGATATTCCCATCTGATGTTGTGACATTAACAGTGACAGGGTCGTTCCGGGTTACTGAGATATCTACATCAGTTTCTTCGACTGATATTGTTATAGCGGGGTTTAATCCTGTAGTTTGTATATCTTCAAACTGAGTGTTATTGAGCATTACAAGCTTGGTGCCATTGCCTTGTGCTGTTAAATTAAGCCGACCCTTTATATTACTTAAACTAATCAGTGGTGAATATCCCGATAAGTCTACTTTGCCAGACACCCCTCGTACGGCAAATTCGGTATTGGGCATTGAACTGCCAAAGGCAAATTTAAAATTAAGGTACAATGGCACCCGGATTACAAAAGCCTTGTAATCCGTACGCGGAAATGTAAATTGTAACGCTTCTTTTGTTTCAAAACGAGAAGGTGCGATGTCCTGGTCGATGGATAGTGTCAAATCTGCTTTGTTAGATATATCGATTAAGTCGCTCTCCTTCCCGTCCAAACCAGTTTGTTTAGATTTCAAGGGATTTATTGCCTGAACAATCAAGTCGCTTCCAGAATATCCTTCAACATAAATAGAGGCGTCTTGAAGAAAGTTGATTTTTACTAAATCGTTTCTTTCGTTGATAGGCATTCTTACTTCCTTAAGGATCGTTTGTGCAAAAGCCGTAGCTGATAACTGAAAGGATGCAAAAATGTACAAAACAATTTTTTTCATGAGAATTAAATTATGTGACCGCTATTCAATAAGATAAATATTCCCATTGTTTGATACTGCGTTTATGTTTATCCCACCACCATTTACTGACATCTTTGAGTTTAAGCTAAGATTGGAAAACACAGAACCATTAGTCGAGCCTAATGCAAAAGTTGCTTGAATAATTTTAGGAACAAAAATGGCTATGTCAGAGCTTAATGATGTTACCATATAAGGAAATTCATGAAAGGTCCAAGATGCATCTTGGTTCCAGAAAATCTCTTTCAGGCTTATTTTTCCATATTTACCCGAAATATAGAACGGCCCTGTTACCTTGCTGACGTTTATATTCTTCACCAGCCCCTCTACTTGCAGCGGTCCAACATAGTTGTTCACATTTAGAGAATCTGTTGGGTTTGAAGAATAGGATCTCAACGAAAGTAGTTTGAGTGCATTTGGCACCTTGATATGTAACTTGCCTGGCTTTCCTGCAATAGCAATTTGAAATAATCCTGCCGTGGTAGATAATACTTTGTAGTTGATCACCGTATCATAAAGATATTGATTCGAACGATTAAGGCGATCAAAGCCCTCTAATACTTTATAAGGGGTAATGTAACTAATTTGTGTTATAACTATTTCGTGGCCATTATATCCCTCTACGTCTACAGTCCCATTGGCTAGATCTATAGCAATATGCCTATTCTTATCAACAACTGGAAACCGCACCTCGACAATCTTGGGCTGGCAAAATCCAGGAAGAGATCTTGCAAAAATCAGGAGGACCAGCATGATTTTGGTAATTTTCATAGACACAGGTGATAGGAGAATATAGGTTTAAGCAGATAGATTATCCTAAAGTTATAGGATATTTGTCAATTTTGCAAATACTTTTCAATTGAGCCTTGGCCGTCAGTAGATGGTGAGAACGCACCTACATCGCGCAACTGGCCAGTCTTGTCAAAAAAATAAAGCGAGGGGTATATGGACTTTAACAGATTATTCGCGCCTATTTTATCACCTCGATCTACTAATACTTCTTTGCGACTTAGTAAAGTATCAAATCTTGCGCGTATTATTTTTTCGTCATCAAACTCAGTTAAAATAAAGGTAATTTTGCCGTTCTTAGGATTCTTGTTAAGATAATTAGTCATATAAAGTTCTGCATCCGAAATGCACCCGCTACAGCCGGCCCGCGGAATAACCATGTATATTGGACTAATACTAGATTCTTTTGGGGAGATTTCGCTAATTGCCTTTTTGAATTCCGACTCTACGTCTTTCAATTGTTCTGTCTTTGAATTGCCGGAGTTGCATCCCACGGAAAAAACTGCAAGCAAAAAAATATATAGGATTTTCATTTAGGTTTAGTTTATAAACAACCAACCCCATAAATGTGGAGTTGGTTGTATTGATCAAGAATGAACGCAATTAAAATCTGATGTGTTATGGGCAAGCCAGCATCTTGAGTTCTCGTAGTCTGCCGCGCCTGAACATGCTGCGTTATTGGCATCTTTTTCGGCGTTACAATAGGCCATAGACTGTGTTCCTAATGAAATAAGCGTGTTTATAGAAGTTGTCTGATTGCCAAACCGGTTTTGATTGACTTTTACTCCGGCAAATGCCATGGTAAAAACCACAGCAATGATTGATATATTTCCAATTTTCTTTTTCATAATAATAGTCTTTAATTAATGCATTGTGCAGTCTTTCGATTGTGATGAAGAGGAAGTGCATCGATCATCGGGATGAGTTCCATACTGACCGGTACATACCCCATCCCATCTTTCTGTACTACCCTCTTCGGGCTTATTGCAGTATGCCATTGATTGAGTACCTAAAGACAGCATGCTAACATGTGTTTTTTGCGTGTTAGGGCTAAATGTTTTGGTTCGGGTAAAGTTTATTCCTACAAAGGTTGCAGAAAAGACTAGGATAAGCGCTACGGCTTTAAAGATATTCATATTTTTCATGTCTAATTTTAACTTACACAATTGATATTCCAAATAAAGTCATCATAGGTTGTAGGTATATTGCAGCGAGATTCTGAACCATTGAAGGCACCGGAGCAAACGCCCCAATTGTGCTCACCAGAGTAAAGCGCTTCATTGCAATATGCCATGGATTTAGAGCCTAGCGAAATTAGGCTGACAATTGTATAGCCCCGAGCCGCATTATTTGTCTTAACAGAGGATACTTTCACGCCGACAAATGCAAACGAAAATGCTAAAACGGTTAAAGAGACTTTTAAGAATGGTTTTGTTTTCATAACTTGATTCTTTAATTAACAAAAACATTAATCCAAAACACATCCCCATGTTACTGGCTGGCCTGATGATTTTAAGCAGCGAGTGTCAAGCGAATCGAAATTTCCACTACATATCCCCATCTCCGCCTCGGTGTTTTGCTCCGGTGCTTTGCAGTATGCCATTGATTGGGTTCCAAGAGAAATTACGCTCACCTGCGCATTCTGTGTGTTTGCGCTGTATGTTTTTGTAAGGGTTATATTAATACCTACGAATGCTCCCGAAAAAACTACAGCAACGGATAGCGTTTGGAAAAATACTTTAGTTTTCATAATTAATAAAATAGGTTGGCTAATACGCGATGCATTCGTACGTAACGCCGGATTCCGTACCTTTAACACACCTTGAGTTTGAGTCGTTAAACGCCCCGTTGCAACAACCGTTATTACTTTCGTCATAAGGTTCTGAAAATTTAGCCTCATTGCAATACGCCATCGATTGAGAGCCTAGCGAAACAAGGGAAAATACCGATTCATTTCGGGGTGTTTGGTTTTGCTTTTTTGCAAATGTTACACCTACAAACGTTACCGTAAATGCAAATGCAACGGCCAAATGTTTAAAATAAAGTTTCTG
>DATFQH010000004.1:0-5088 GCA_035264385.1 Pedobacter sp. | reverse complement strand
CTGGACCAGCAATATAATTTTAAACAGATTGTATCGGAAGATCCGGCTATGCTCGGCATCCTGGAAACCATTGGGCAGGTAGCCGCAACAGATGCTTCTGTGTTAATTCTAGGTGAAAGCGGAACCGGTAAGGAACTGATTGCTGAAGCGGTCCATGAAAACAGTCTGCGCAGGAATAAGCCCTTCGTTAAGGTAAATCTTGGTGGGATATCATCTTCACTTTTCGAAAGCGAGATGTTTGGCCATGTGCGAGGGGCATTTACTGACGCCAGGTTTGACCGTACAGGCCGTTTTGAGATGGCACATAAAGGAACGATATTTCTGGATGAGATCGGGGAACTGGAAGCTGGTAGCCAGGTAAAGCTGCTTCGGGTGCTGCAGGATCGTACGTATGAGATATTGGGGAGCAGTAAAAGCAAAATGGTGGATGTAAGGGTGGTATGTGCAACAAATAAAAGCCTTCATGAGATGGTCGTTGCGGGCAGTTTCAGAGAGGATTTGTTATATCGAATTAACCTGATCACGATACAGCTGCCACCATTACGAGAACGAAAGGGCGATATTGTTTTGCTGGTAAATTTCTTTGTTGATAATTTAAAGGAGATTTACAACAGGCCTTATTTGTCTGTTTCTGCTGCTGCAATAAAATGGCTGCAGCAGCTGGAATTGCCGGGGAACATCCGGCAGTTAAAAAACCTTGTTGAACGTTCGATTTTGGTTAGCAGAAATAATGAACTTGGTATTGATGATTTCAAAACTCAGCTGGAAATCTCTCCGGCGAAAAAACAAGGTGTTCAGCTACCGGGAGTGGGCAGCATCACTTTGGAGCAGATGGAGATAGAGATGGTAAAACGTGCAATGAACTTTCATCATAATAAAATAACCAAAGCGGCCGCATCACTGGGCATCACCAGGAATGCGCTTTATCGCAGGCTGGAAAAATATAATATCCCTTTCAATGAAACTGACGATTAAAATTAATGAAGTTAAAGACCAAGTACATTCTCTTTACTACTGTTCTCCATCTTGTCTTTATAGGGCTCAGTTATCTTATTCTTGAGCAGAATAAAATATTTTTCATTGTTTCTGAAGTTTTAATCATTCTCTCTGTACTGGTTTCTGTATCACTTTACAGACAACTCATACAGCCGCTTGATTATCTTAGGGAGGGCATCAATGCGATCAATGACCGGGATTTTAACGTAAGGTTTCTTGCTACCGGCCAGCAGGAAACGGATGAGCTCATTGATGTGTATAATCAGATGATGGATGCCCTGAAAGAGGAAAGGACCAAACAGGAGGCACAACATTTCTTTTTGGAAAAATTGATCCATACCTCACCAACCGGCATCATTATATTGGATTTTGATAAGCAGATCAGACAGATCAATCCCAAGGCTAGTGAAATATTGGGGGCAGATGCCGAAATATTTATCGACAGGCTGGAATCTCTGAATCCCGGCAATTCAAAAACCATGAGGATCGGTAGCATCAATACTTATAAAATCCAGGTATCTAACTTCATTGATCGTGGATTTGCCAGGGTCTTTGTTATGATCGAAGAAGTTACGGCTGAACTTTTTGAGGCTGAAAAAAATGCTTATGGTAAGGTCATCCGTATGATGGCACATGAAGTGAACAATACGATAGGGCCTGTTAATTCTATTCTTAATTTGACTTTGAGCACTGGAGAATTATGGGCAAAGCAAGATAAGGCGTCTTTAAAAAATGCCCTTTATGTGGCTGTTGAACGAAACCAGAACTTAAATCTTTTTATGAGAAACTTTGCTGATCTGGTAAAGCTTTCTCCTGTTAATAAACGTCGTATTGACTTTGTTCCTTTGGTCCGTTCAGTTGCCGAACTTCTGCAGATAAGGGCCAGCCAGCATAATGTGCATTTCGAATTCGATCTCCCGGATCATCCATTTTACATTTCTGCCGATGCCCTGCAAATGGAGCAGGCCCTGATCAATATTGCAAAAAATGCAATCGAAGCTATTGAAAAAAATGGATTGGTAAGATTTATATTGAATTCGCAGGACAAGACGTTGCTGATTACTGATAATGGAAGGGGAATCTCTGATGAACTAAATGAACAGCTTTTTAGTCCGTTCTTCAGTACAAAAAAAGACGGACAGGGAATTGGTCTTACGCTTGTGAGAGAAGTTCTTCTCAATCATGGATTTGAGTTTTCTCTTAAAACAGTCGGACCGTCTGAAACAGAATTTTATATTCGGCTACACTGATTTTTCATTTTCATGTCATAACATTAATTACGTCCTATCATCCTGACTTTTTTACGACAAAATTCAAATGTTGAGTATTACCTTTGCGTCACTTATTAATTTAAGTGCACATGAAACGTCAATACATCATCAACATAGCGGCTATAGTTATTCTGCTCATTATAGCTTTTAGTTCTCCATTATTTGCGCAGCAAACCAGGATCAGCGGTAACGTGTCTGATAGCTTCAGCAAAGAGACCATTCCTTATGCAACTTTCGTTTTGGTTCCGAGCGGTAAGGGTGGGAGGACAGATATAGATGGAAAATACACCATCAACCTGACAAGCACTGATACTCAGATCAAGTTTAGCTACATCGGTTATACATCACAGGTTAAGACAATTAAACCGGGTACTGCACAGACCATAAATGTTCAATTACAAAGTGAGGCCACACAGATGAACGAAGTGGTGATCAAAGCCGGGAAAAAGCCTCCCTACAGAAACAGAGAAAATCCGGCCGTTGAGCTGATCCGTAAGGTTATTGCGAATAAATCTAAAAACCGTACGGAACATTACGATTATGTGGCCTATCAAAAATATGAACGGATGCTATTCTCTATGAGCAATCTTTCTGATAAGTTTAAAAGCAAAAAGGTCTTTCGCAACTATCAATTTCTGTTTCAGGAGCAGGATTCTGCAAAAATAGGCGGAAAGACGATGCTGCCGGTATTCCAGCAGGAAAAGCTTTCTGATAATTACTTCAGCAAAAATCCCCAGAAAACTAAAAGTATTATTATTGCTGATAAAAAGGTGAATTTTGACGAGCGTTTTATAGATAATCAGGGCCTGAGTTCTTATTTCGACAGGATGTATCAGGATATTGATATTTATGACAACAATATTTCTGTTGTGAGCAATCAGCTGCTTAGCCCGATTGCTGATGGTGCACCCGGCTTTTACAAATTCTTTATTACTGATACGGTTAAAGATCATAAGCCGCAGCTGATTGAACTTTCGTTTACACCCAGGAATAAAACAGATCTCTTATTTGAAGGTAAGCTGTACATTACACTTGATGGCAATTACGCAGTGCAGAATGCCTTTCTTACTGTAAATAAAGACATCAACCTCAATTTTGTGCGTGCACTGGAGGCTAAACTGGATTTTGAGCAAAATCCGGACAGCCGCTACCACCTGAGCAAAAGTAACCTGATTGTTGATTTTGGTCTGAGCAAGAAGGGCGGGACGGGGTTCACGGGTGAGCGGACGGTAACTTTCAGGGATTATAAGATCAATGAGCCCATTCCGGACTCTGTGTATAAGAATAAGCCTCAATTGGTGATGGCTCCGGATGCCGGTAAGAAAACAGAACAGTTCTGGTCGGCTAACAGGCCGGAAGCCCTGAGTGCTGCCAATATGGATGTATACAGCAACATAGACAGTCTTCAGACCATACCATCCTTTAAACGAACAATGGATGTTGTTACCTTGCTGTTTGCGGGTTACAAGGATTTTGGCCCGTTTGAAATGGGACCGGTAAATACTTTTTACAGTTTCAATAATGTAGAGGGCTTTCGTCTCCGGTTAGGCGGACGGACTACTACTGCGCTGAGCAAACGGTATTTCTTTGAAACTTATGCAGCATATGGGTTTACTGATCAGAAATGGAAATATTTCCTGAGTGCTACTTATTCACTAAATAATAAATCTGTTTATTCATTTCCCCAGAGTTACCTGAGAGCTAGTTTCCAGCGCGACACGAAGATTCCCGGACAGGAGCTCCAGTTCGTTCAGGAAGACAACTTTCTGCTTTCTTTTAAAAGAGGTGAGAGTAATATGATGCTTTACAATGATTTCTACAGGCTGGATTACATGCATGAATTTGAAAATCATTTTTCTTACAGTGTGGGATTGCGCAAGTGGAACCAGTCGCCTGCAGGAAATCTATATTTTAATAATGACCCAAACAACTTGTTCAGCAGAATTAATAACATCAGTACTACTGAGGCTACCTTGCAGCTGCGTTATGCACCAAACGAGAAGTTCTACCAAGGTAAGGTATATAGAACTCCCCTTGTTGGACCGTACCCCGTTTTTAATCTGCGCTATACTGCAGGTCTTAAGGGGATATTGGGCGGGGAATACAATTATCACAATCTGATGGGTACTATTGATAAGCGTTTCTACCTGTCCCAGCTAGGTTACAGCGATGTAACTCTGGAAGGAGGATATATTATTGGTAAGGTACCTTTTCCTTTACTGGATATTCACCGAGCCAACCAAACGTATGCTTACCAGCTTAATTCTTATAACCTGATGAACTTTATGGAATTTGTAAGTGATCATTATGCAAGCATCAACATAGATCATAATTTTAATGGTTTCTTTTTCAATAAGATACCGTTGCTGAAAGAGTTAAAACTGAGAGAGGTATTTTCTTTCAAGGCTCTTTACGGAGGGCTTCGTGATGAAAATAATCCGGCAATAAATACTTCGACGCTTCAGTTTGTGAGAACAAAAGAAGGTGTCCCCACAACCGGAGCGCTCAGCAGCGATCCTTATATAGAAGGAAGTGTGGGGGTCGGGAACATATTTAAGATACTTAGGGTAGATGCAGTAAAGCGTTTTACTTACCTCAATAATCCACTGGTTTCAGACTGGGGGATTCGTGCAAGGGTTAAATTTGATTTTTAACGCCCGATAGTTAACCGTTGTGCTGTCTATATCTCCCGGGCGAGGATGATCGTTGGAGAAAGAATTCGGAGGTTTATAAACAATCGATTTTTTTAATTACTCTTCTCTGTCCAGATTATCCTCACGATTCGCTGAGTGTGGATGGTTTCTGCCCATGTTGTCTTCAG
>DATFQH010000003.1:0-6961 GCA_035264385.1 Pedobacter sp. | reverse complement strand
TCAACCCGCCGTAAAAGGTAAGTCCGCTAAATGAAAGCAAACCGCCTATCGGATCCTGTACAAAAGTATCCCAATGTTCCAGGTTGTCAAATATCTTGGCGCCAAGAAAGCCCCATACAGCCGCCCAAACGATCAGGTTACCCATCAATTCGTGTGGTTGCTGGGTAAGTTCAACAACCTTAGGTTTATCCAGCTTATGTGCGCTCTTCTCTTTATGATCCCAGTAAGCAAAAAGACCGGCAAAAAATAAGCCCCCCAGTAAATTTCCCTGTAAAGAAAGCAGCACTGTTTGTGCATCACTTACAAACAATTTGTAATTTAACAAGGCATATACCAGCTTATATCCTATCAAAAATCCGAACAGACCATTCAGAATCAATTCCGTCGTCGTAGCGGGTTTGCCAACGGTCACCATTTTTTTTTGCGGACGTAATATGCCCAAGGCCTCTTTACGCTTAAATTCCTGGGTAAAAGCCCAATAACCGGCTATAAAAGCCAGTGCCACAAATACACCAAAAGTATTGAAAGGTAGTGGGACTTGTACACCAAAAAGATATTCTAAAAAATGAGATACAGTAGGAAACATACAGATAAAAAAGTTTTATGCGAATATAGGATTAATGCGCTAAAACTTCTTCAGTTTCCGCAACTTCTACCTCTCCCTCGGCTGTTAACAGAACCAGTTTTACTATTTTGATCTCATTCACCATTACCGGATCATATTTGGCTTTCACTTTTACATAATTCCTGGTAAAACCATGCATAAAACCGTTCTTCTGATCATCTTCAAAAAGCACCTCGCCTATCGCACCTATCTGTGACTCATAAAACGCCCTTCTTTTCTTATCTGAAAGAATATGCAACATCTTACTCCGGTCTGCCCTTGTACTTCCGGCCACACGGCCTTCCATTTCAGCTGCCGGCGTCTGTTCCCTTTCCGAATAAGTAAAAACATGCAGGTAAGATACATCCAGTTCATTCAGGAACTGATAAGTATCTAAAAAATCTTCCCTGCTTTCACCGGGAAAACCTACAATCACATCCACACCTATACAGCAATTGGGCATGACCTCTTTAATCTTTGCTACACGCTCCACATAAAGCTCTCTCTGATAACGTCTGCGCATTAGACCCAGTATTTTATTGGAACCCGACTGCAACGGGATATGAAAATGCGGAACAAATCTTTTCGAGCCAGCTACAAATTCAATGATTTCATTGCTCAGTAAGTTCGGTTCTATAGAAGAGATCCTGATCCGCTCTATACCCTCCACTTCATCAAGAGCCCGTACCAGATCAAAAAACTTATCTTCACGCTGACCATTTCTGATCCCGAAATCTCCCAGATTCACTCCTGTAAGCACGATCTCCTTCACCCCGCTCTCAGCAATCTGACGGGCCCTGTTGATCACATTCCCGATGGTATCACTACGACTTCCTCCGCGCGCCAGCGGAATAGTACAATAAGTACATGGATAGTCACAGCCATCCTGAACCTTAAGAAAGGTCCTTGTCCTGTCACCTATCGAATAGGCTGCAATAAAATTATGATTTACTTTTTCTATATTTTGCTGATGAACCACAGCTTTTGGTTGTTTGGTCAGATCAGAGATATATTCAACAATACGGAATTTTTCAGCAGCACCTAATACCATATCCACCCCTTCAATTTCAGCAATCTCAGCAGGTTTCAGTTGTGCATAACAACCAACTATTGTTACATAGGCATGGGGTGCATATTTTAAGGCTTCTTTTACAACCTTACGGCATTTCTTATCGGCATGCTCAGTTACGGAACAGGTATTGATCACGTAGACATCAGCACCTGCTGTAAAATCAACCACACCATATCCTGCATCAGTAAATAATCTTCCGATGGTGGATGTTTCTGAAAAGTTCAGCTTACAGCCTAAAGTATAAAATGCTACGGTTTTCATTGAAGCCGCAAAGATAGAAAAAACTATTCACTCCAACGATAGCTGTCCTGCTCGAGTCCTGCCAGATCGACTACCCTGTTTACTACAGTCTGCGCCACATCTTCAATTGTTTTTGGCAATGAGTAAAAAGACGGATTCGCCGGACAAATAATTCCGCCTGCCTCTGTAACAGCTTTCATATTATTGATATGGATAAGGCTGAAAGGCGTATCACGTACTACGGCGATCAATTTTCTGCGTTCTTTTAAAATTACATCGGCTGCTCTGGAGATTAAATCATTGGAAATGCCCTGCGCTATTCTCCCGAGTGTCCCCATAGAGCATGGAATAATAATCATAGTGTCAAATTTTGCAGAGCCTGAAGCAAAGGGTGCATTAAAATCTGTTTTATGGTAGAAATCAAAGGGATAATCATCATAAGTCTCATTCCCCAGTTCAAAGCGCCAAACCTGTTTTGCATTATCAGACATAACCACACCTACCCGTCCTATCTGTTCTTCCAGTTTCAACAAATTATCCATTAATAATTTGGCATAAACTGACCCGCTGGCACCTGTAATAGCTACTATGATTTTTTTCTTTTTCATAAACTGATCAAAGATACGCAACCAACCTAACAAAAAAGGGCCGAAAATTACTTTTCGACCCTACATCTACCTATGAAAAACATACCCCTTTGAAAGGGTAAGCTCAAATGTAAATATCTTTTTCAATAAATGAAAGTTTAAACATAGTTTTTTATCGATGTAATTATAAAATTATTCTATATCAAACCTTTAGCCCTTATTCTTGTTCTATTACCGACATCAAACACTATTGTTATGAAAGAATCAGAAGGCAAGAACTTCATTACACATGCAGAAATAGTAGGCATAACCAATCGGCCCCTGAGGATTAATTATAAAGAAACAACAGATGGCATTCCTTATTATGAATGCATCATTGACGACCAAAAAATACAGCTGCGTAAAGATGAAAAATGGGAATTGATCTGGGGTGATTTGAAACCTGAAACCGTTGAACAACTTGGCAAAGTAATAGATAATGAATCTAATCTTTAATCTGCCAAATATTTACCTACTTTCACCAGTTTACCTGTAAACGCCTTTTCTGGATTCTTTAGACAATCTTCAACCTGAAAAATCATATCATCAATTTCAAATGGTTTGGCAATAAAAGCATTACAGCCATAGTTACCCAATGATAGCATTACTTGTGGATAAGCTGAACAAATCACTACAGGAATTTGCCTGGTTGAAGGCTCTCTTTTCAGTTGCGCACACAATTCACCACCGTTGATGCCAGGAAGTAAGTAGTCCAATAGTATTACATCGGGATTACTATGTTCAACTAATGCGAAAATGTCATCTACATGCTGAACACAATAAGTTTTAAATCCAGCATCTTGAAATAATGCCTGTAACAAGTGCATCAGACTGTCATCATTTTCGATGATCAGGATAGTTTTGGATCTATGCTCTTCCATTATGTTTCAAATACGCCCGAATTTTAAGACAGGCGTATAATAACAAACGAAGATAGCTTCAGTTTTATTTCTTTTTAGATTCAACAATTTTGGCACAAAACAATAATATTTTCAACGTAACATGTATTTAAGAAACATTTTTCATACTTTTAACTCCACACACCAAATCAACCAAATGTATGAAACCGCAATTACTTAAAGTTTCTAATCACCCAGTAAATTCGTTTAATGCGAGAAGGGATAACGTACCCTACATAAATAACCGGTGGCACTACCATTCAGAAGTTGAACTGATCTATTTTAAGAAAGGTAATGGCACACAGTTTATAGGTGACAGCATTAAACGATTCAGATCTGGTGATGTCATACTGGTGGGCGCCCACCTGCCACACTACTGGAAGTTTGACGAGACTTATTTCAGTGAAGATCAGAAAAATTACGCAGATGTTGTTGTCGTTCATTTCAATGAAAATTTCTGGGGCACTACTTTCTTAAATCTGCCTGAGAACAAATCTCTCAAACTTATTCTCGAAAAGGCACAAAGAGGCGTAATTGTTCAGGATAAGGTCAAAAAGCAAATCGGTGAACTGATTGAATGTCTGTTAGATGCTGAAGGACCAAAACGAATTATTCTACTGATAGAAGCATTGCTTTCAATTGAAGCACATGCAAATAATAACCTTCTTTCATCAATTGGTTTCCGTCATGATTTTGAAGAAACCGAGAATGACAGAATCAATGCGATCTATAACTATTCACTAAGCAACTTTAAACGGAAGATTCAGATGGAAGAAATGGCCGCAGTTGCCAATATTAGCCCTAATTCCTTTTGTCGTTACTTTAAATCCAGAACCAGAAAAACCTATACCCAATTCATCAGCGAAATCAGAGTAGGTCATGCCTGCCGATTACTAATAGAAGATAGTATGAATGTAAAACAGATTTGTTATGAAAGCGGATTTCACAATTTCGCAAGCTTCCATAAACATTTTAAAATGATCACGGGCAAGAGCCCCCTGAGCTATCAAAAATCATATCTTCAAAAATAATTATCTGCCCATCCAGCCACCGTCAACAGTCATAATTGTACCATGCATATAATTCGAAGCCTCAGACGCGAGAAATACAACAGGTCCTTTAAAATCTGTTACCTCACCCCATCTTCCAGCTGGTATGCGCTCCATAATAGATCTGCTCCTGTTTTCATCTGCTCTTAGTGCTGAAGTATTGTCTGTAGAAATGTATCCTGGTGCTATGGCATTTACATTTACGCCTTTTGCTGCCCATTCATTAGCAAACGATTTAGTTAGCTGTCCGATAGCACCCTTACTCGCAGCGTAGCCGGGTACGGTTATTCCTCCCTGAAAAGTTAGTAATGAAGCCGTGAAGATTACCTTTCCGCATCCTCTTTCAATCATTTCACGCCCAATCTCACGTGTCAGTATGAATGGAGCAGATTGGTTTACTGCAATCACTTCGTCCCAATACTCATCAGAGTGCTCCGCTACAGGGCTTCTGAGAATGGTCCCTGCATTATTCACCAGAATATCTATTACCGGATGATCCTTTTTTACCTGTTCACAAAAATTTTTCAAAGACATTCTGTTGCTGAAATCGCATTTGTAGGGATAAAAATTACGGTTAAGTGCCACAACACAATTCCCGACTTCACTGTTTGAAAGCTCCAAACTGGCCGATACACCTATGATATCTGCTCCTGCCTCTGCAAGTGCTTCAGCCATAGCTTTTCCAATACCTTTTTTACAACCTGTTACCAGGGCTTTTTTTCCTTTTAAACTGAATAAATTGAGTACCGACATCTTTTGTTTATTTATTTTACATCAATTTTTATAGGTTTTCGCAGTTTATTATAGAAGTTGTTCAGGTAATCAAACCATTGACCGGCGTTGGTAACCTCACCTCCTCTGTCCCATGCAGAGCCACTGTAATAAATCAGAGGCTCGTTGTTCTTTGCAATTGTATGAATCAGGTAATGTATCCTGTCATCATTCATTTTAAGTACAGGAGTAGTCGCAATAACACCTATGCCAGTTGTCCCATCTAGCCCATGTGCAGGTTCCCAATACCCCATTAATCCCAGTTTAGGATTAATTAAAACCTTTCCTGGCTCCTTGCGTTTCACAATACCAATAACTACCGGCAAGGCGCTACCATCACTATAAGTATAGTTAGCTGCAATTCGATTCATTCGTGAGCCCGCATCCAAAGAAATTGTTTTCATTACCTTCACCTCTTTGCCTTCCACATCCCAGGCGTCATAACCCAGTTGAAACGTCAGGCGTAACGGACCATTCTCAAGTACCTTCCAATGGTGATAATTCTTCGGAAAAAATATTGAATCACTAACATAAGGAGCAATATCTCCGGCTCCAAGTGTAAAGCCAACACTATAATAATCCATTCCGTCACCATGATCGGTGTGGTAGTCGGCACTCTTATACCAATCGTCTATAACCAGTTTATTTGTTTTTTTGACCCATACATCAGTACCAAAAGCATTATCTTTTCTACTCTCCAGTGCCTTTCCATACATACGATGAGCAACCTTATCATTTTCCCATGCAAAGTCATCATAACGCTCCGGCACATACCTCCCATATACTTTTCTTGCTACAGAAGCTGGCTTTCCAGGTACAATCGTCAGTCTGGCCTTCGCTTTCGATTTTAAAGTCAGCTGTATCAGCAACATTTTTATACCGTTTCCACCTCCATGATCAAATTGATATGGCACTTCCCTGCCATCGACAGAATTGATGACCTTAAAGTTCGCTGTGTCAATATCAGGATATTTTGCAACTATGTCCTTCCAGCTAAGTTCCATCACCTCATCTATTCTGTCTGCAACCGACGGATTGCTAAGTATTATGGTGGCTTTTGCGATCTGTTGTGCCAAAGTACCAACAGACATCCCGGCCAGCAAGACCAATAGCCCGGCTATTTTTTTCATGATCAAAAAGATTAGTAATTACCTCAATTCATTAACCGCACAATGATCCATATCTCCATAATCCAAATTCTCCCCTGCCATTCCCCAAATAAATGTATAATTGCTGGTACCTGCGCCTGAATGAATTGACCAGTTTGGTGAAATTACAGCCTGTTCATTTTGCATCCAAATATGCCTGGTTTCCTGCGATTCACCCATAAAATGACATACGCTCTGTCCTGCAGGTACCTCAAAATAGAAATAAACTTCCATTCTTCTGTCATGAGTATGTGCAGGCATCGTATTCCATATACTGCCACTCTTCAGTTCGGTCATTCCCATCTGTAACTGACACGTCTGTAATACACTGTTAACCAATAATTTATTGATCACGCGGTGGTTTGCGGTTTCAGGTGAGCCCAGTTCCACGACTTCTGCTTCAGTCTTTGATATCTTTCGGATAGGATACATAGTATGTGCAGGAGCAGAATTGATGTAAAATTTTGCAGGATTCTGCGCATCTACAGAAGCAAAATCTACTGTTTTTATACCCCTGCCAATATAAAGTGCTTCCTTAAAATCGAGGTCATA
>DATFQH010000002.1:0-18953 GCA_035264385.1 Pedobacter sp. | reverse complement strand
CCATAATGAATTACGCAAAAGTTCCTGTGGATTATCCGAAATCGCTTCATTCACTACATCCCAGGCATAGATCTTACCTTTATAACGCCCTACTACTGCATGAATGTGATCGCGGAGACGCCTCAGCAGAACCTTTTTACTTACTTGATTTCCTGAACTATCAACAAACATCCATTTGGGTGTCTGAGTATGCCAGCATAAATTATGTCCCCTGATTCTGAGCTTGTTTTCTACGGCGAAATTCACAATGGCATCGGCCCCGCTCCAGTTGAATTGCTTTTCTTCCGGATGAATCGGCCCCATCTTCATGGCGTTCTCTGCGGTAACGCTATTGAAATGGGTTAGGATCAATTTGCGTTGAGCAGAATCTTCTAACTGTCGCGGCGTTACGGCAACTCCTATCGGGAAATAATCCCTATAATAGTCCTTAAGACCTTTTTCTATTTTTTTCTGCTGTGCGGAAAGACTGACAGGAAGGATGAACAACATCATCAGGATTTCTGCAATACGAATACTTGTTTGTTTACGTAGGTTCATAACTTTCATTTATAAAGAAACCATTGCTTTAATTACGCCTTGTTCCGGATCAAGCCATCCGGGAAATTCTTCAGATACCTGATCAAATGATACGCGATGTGTAATATAGTTCGCCGGATCGATCTGTTTATTTTTTATGGCGGTGATGACATGATTAAAATCCATAATGGTCGCGTTCCTGCTGCTCATCAAAGTGGCCTCACGCTTGTGAAATTCAGGATGACTAAAGCTGATCTCGTTTTTTTGCAGACCGATCAGTATGAATCTCGCCCCGTGGGCCATATATTGGAACGCTCCGTTAATTGCTTTTTGGCTACCTGTGGCATCAATGACTACCGTGGGCATATCACCACCTGTTATTTCCAGGAGTCTTTCTGTCACGTCTTCCTCCTGGGCGTGAACGGCGAAATCCACTTTTAGTTTCTCCTGACAAAAATCCAGACGGTGCCGATTGATATCCAAAGCAATGACCTTCGCACCAGCGATGCGGGCAAACTCCATTGTACCTAAGCCGATGGGCCCGGCGCCAATGACCAAAACAAACTCCCCGTTGCTAACTGCCGCCCGCCGGATTCCGTGAGCCCCGATTGCAAGCGGTTCGACAAGGGCAAGTTCATCTAAGGTGAGGCCCTCGCCTTTGACCACAAGCCGGGTTGGAACCTGCAGGTACTGCGCCATACCGCCATCCCGGTGCACGCCAAAAACCTGCATTTTAACACAGCAGTTGGTCTTTCCGCTCCGGCAGGCAAGACAATCTCCGCAAAACACATATGGCATAATGGTAACTGCATCTCCAGGTCTATAGGATTGCGGATTGCTGCTCTGCACCACTTCGGCGGCAAGCTCATGTCCTAAAACTCTCGGATAGTTGAAGTAAGGCTGGGTTCCGCCATAGGCGTGCAAATCTGTTCCGCAAATACCAACTCGCCTGATTTTAAGCAAAGTATGATCTTCTTTAAGTTCGCCCAATGTCTGAGTGATATAAGCCAGTTGTCCGGGCTGGGTACATACCAAAATTCTATTTTCTTTCATTACAATTGAAATATCTGATTCATTAGCAGCCGTTTTTCGCCGGCTTGGCCCAGAGCAGGGGTCAGTTTAGGGTCGTCTATCAGGTCCAGTGCCAGGCAGTTCTTTTCATTCTAAATTGGGTAAGCGTCGTCTATTAGTTCTCGTATCCGCATTTCCTGCCAGAATTCTTTAGGAATTTGGACGTTTATTAATCCGGCATTCATTGCTACGCGGTCTGGATTCGTGGTGTTCAGTGCAATGCTTTCAACTCCTGGAGCATGAAATACAAAGGAAGTACAAACAGCAGCAGGGGCCAGATCATAAGATGCACAAAGGCAATAAAAGCTGTCCCTCCATCTATACAAATCCGGCCTGGTTTCCCGGCTGACCGGTTTGTAGTTGTAACAGTCTGATCCCGTAAGGAATCCTGCATTAAATATAGCGGAATTGATGATCTTTACACCTTGGTTCTGCAGCTCTTTCATTAGCCTTAACAGTTCCCTGGGGTGGCTGTGGATGGTGAGGCTATTGGCGAACATCACCCAGTCCAGCCTCACGTCTTCACTGATTTTTTGGATAACCTGCCAGTTTTTGGCTCCGACTCCGATGGAGCAAACATGGCCATTGGATTTCAGTTCTCTAAGCGCGGCATAAGCATTTAGTATATCCTGGTATCGCTTTTCACGTTCTGCTGCAGACACAGCTCCGGCCAGATATTCGTCCGGGTCGTGTACTGAAACCATTTTTGCCTGGTAATTACCAAGTAACTGGTTGCCTTGTTCATAACATTCCAGGATTCCTTCGTAGCTGATTTTCTGCAGCGCATCATGGCGTAGGTTTTTCCAAACCCCAGGCTCAAATGTAGGTTCTTCAGTTTTCAGTTCTGTACGCATCCAGCCCAGTTTGTTGCTGATCATCACCGCATCGGGACTCACATTAAGTTTTTCAAGGCACTTGCCGAGAGATTCCAACGCCAGCCCTGCTCCATATTTACCTGCTGAATCGAAAACCGCAGGTACTGCAGAATGTTTAAGACATTCACGTATGATTGACAATTTTATTTCTTCGGAAAGGGAGACATAAAGGTTTCCCAGACCGCTGGTACCAAAAATTACTTCGGGAAGTTTAATGCTTGCCATGTTTAATTTGATTAAACAATGCTTCCTTCAATCCTCAACACAAAGGCGCTTTGTCCAGGTGCTCGTTCGGGCATATCTATTTTCAATCCTTCGGCGTTTTGCTGAAAGGGAATTTTACCCGGATGCCCCAATAAGCTTATTTTATTCACTTTACCCGCAGCTGAACTTAGGGTTTTGATAAGTGCCTTTCGATCTTCAGGCCAGCCGAGTAAAGTAGCGTACAGTATTGACCCTTTCTTTACAAACCGGATGTCTGAAGATCCGAATGGCTTGCCCTTTCCTTCATTGAAACCCTGGGCGCTTAACGGAGCGGCTGATTCTGTAGCGGGACCTTCACCGAATACTTTCCAGGGACGCGTACCGTAAATGCTTTCGCTGTTGAGCTGCATCCAGTCTCCGATTTCTTCCACAATTGCCTGTTCTTTCTCATCTATAGATCCGTCTCCCCGAAGCGGCACGTTTAGCATCAGGTTTCCGTTCTTACTGACTACATCAATTAAGGTATGGATAACAGTCCTGGACGACTTATAATGATTGTTGTCGTAAATTCTGCGGTCATAATGCCATTGCCCGATACAAGTATCTGTTTGCCATGGCAGTGGCTCAATCGCATTGCTTTGTCCGCGCTCAATATCCCATACCATACACTTGCGCTGTTGCTCATTTAATATTTTTCCGTTGATCACGGCTTTGAGCTTGCCGTGTTTTTTGATGCTCCTGTTGTAGAGGTGCGCAGCAATGCGAAGGCCGGCATCATTGACAGGCCATAACGGAAGTGCGGTGTCATCAAAATAAACCAATTCCGGTTCATATTTATCAATCAGGTCGATTGTGCGGTCATAAAAATTTTCACAATATGCTTTACTTGGTGGATATACACCGTCGGCCCAGTTCCACTGCCCGTGTATAGCGCCGTCATCCAGGCTATTTTGACTTAAGGGATGGTTTTGGGCATATAGTTCCTGCGGGTCATAGCCCTGCCACCACTTGCCGGTTCCATCAGGGGCCGTGAGTTTCCCGTCGTATGGGATACCTGCCATAGGACCGGATTTATCTGATCGCTGCGCTGTTTCATACCATCGCCAGGCATGCGCGGCATGTACGCTGACACCAAGCGGCAGTCCTTGTTTCTTTGCAGCTTTAGCCCATCCCGCCATCAAATCCCGTTTGGGACCGACTTTGGTAGCGTTCCATTTCTGGTGCTTACTATCGTACAGATCGAGGTTGTCGTGATGGTTGGCCAAAGCCATAAAATATTTTGCTCCCGCTTTTTTATACAGCGCCAGCAGCGCATCCGGATCCCACTTTTCAGCTTTCCATTCGTTAATTACATCCTTAAATCCGAACTTGGACGGATGGCCATATTTCTCACAATGATATTGGTACTGATCGCTGCCTTCCTCGTACATTCCCCTGGCATACCAGTCACCGCGTTCGGGCTGACATTGCGGCCCCCAGTGTGCCCAGATGCCGAACTTCGCGTCTCTATACCAATCCGGGACCTGGTATTGTGCCAGTGAATCCCAGCTTGGCTGGAAGGGGCCCATAGAAGTTAATGGATTGCTATACAGATTCGTTGCATACAAACTTGCCAGTCCAGCAATTCCACCCTTAATCAGTGTTCTCCGTTTCATATGTTTCATTATTTATCTACCAGTCGACTGCCTCTTTTGTGTCTTTAATTTTATTTTGATGCAATCTATTGGTAGTTGCGTTTATATCTGGTTTAATCTGCGCGTTTTCAAATCGGTGCAAAATCAAAAATACAAGAGCTAATATGATAATAGTAGACAAAATCAGACTAATTTTTTCATAAAACAGATGAATGGAAATTTATTACCTTAGCTTATGATCAAGCGCCTACTAACCCATAATTTTTCACTTCTCAATGTGGATGCTGTCAAATTAAACTCACGCTGGAATTATAAAAACATAGTCAGTCCATATCATCGCATTTATTATATCTCCGGTGGCGCAGGAGAAATCTCTCATTTCGAAAAGAAACTCAGGCTGGAAAGTGGCTATCTCTTTATTATCCCAAGCTTTACCATATGCGACCTGGTTTGTGACGGCTTTCTGGATCAATACTTTGTACAATTCTTTGAAGAGTCTTCCGATGGCATGTCGCTGTTTGCTGAAAACAGATCCATATTTAAGGTCCCGGCAAAGGAAATTGACATACTTAATTTTGAGCGGCTCGTCCGCATCAACCCGGGGCGCGGAATCAACAGATCTGATGATCCGAAGATTTATGAAAAAGACATCTATTATAAAGAATATCAGGAGCTCAATCATCAACAAAATACTGCCCAATTCCTGGAGACTCAAGGCATATTGCTTCAATTAATTGCAAGATTTGCACAGCCAGAAATAATTGCGCAGAAAGAAAGGCAGCACATTCCGATTAAAATCCTGGACACCATTAGCCACATCGTGGTTAGTTTGCACTTGCCGCTTACGGTAAAATCTTTGGCAGGCAGGGTTCATCAGAATTCTGAATATTTCTCCAGACTTTTCCAACAATATACCGGCTCCCGTCCTCTGGCTTACATTACTGAGAAGCGAATAGAACGTGCACAGTATCTGATCATGACGAGCAAATCTAAATATACCGATATTGCCCAGCAGACGGGATTCGAAAGTCTTTCCCATTTTTCCAGAACTTTTAAAAAAGTCACAGGCATTAATCCTGGTGAATATAAAAAGAGGTTTTCGGGATACACCCAAACTTCAAACTTTAAATCTTAGTTGAAGATGGCTGGCCTACCTGATCATTTCAATTAAAAATAATTAATTTAGGTTCGTAATTATTTCCCAAAATCTTTGTTATATATAAAAACGTATTTGTAAGACATGCAAGAAATAGAGCGACCGGTACCTCACAATGAATTGGAGAGAATTCTTAGCCTCTCAGAACTCGATTTGGATTATTCCAGTTTATCTGATCAATTAAAAGATCTGACACATCTTGCTGCAAGGGTAGCCGGCACGGACATTTCTCTTATAAACCTTGTTGATTCGTTCACACAATGGTCTATAGCCAATTACGGACTTAGTCTTGAACAGATGACCAGAGATGAATCTGTCTGCCAGTATACCATTATGACTGATGATCAGTTTGAAGTCCCTGATCTCTCTTCCGATGATCGCTTCAAAGACAACTACTATGTAAAAGATCCACTTTCTCTTAGATATTATTTTGGTGTGCCGTTAAAAAGCAGGGAAGGTTTAAACATCGGAGCACTGTGTGTTTTAGATACGAAATTAAAAGTCCTAAATCCTGAAAAAATTGAGCTGGTAAAGATTATCGCAGGCGAAATCGCCAATCGAATTAAATCTTACGGCGCAATTAATATGCTCAGACAACGATTGGATGACGCAAACAACTCAAAGAAGAAAGTAGCACACGACATAAGAGGTCCCTTGGCAGGCATTATTGGGCTTTCGGAAATTGCCAGCCAGCAGGGTGATGAAAACAGTCTGGATGATATACTCGAGTTTCTTAAGTTAATACACAAAAGCAGCAAATCGATCCTCGAACTGGCTGATGAAATATTAAGTGAAGATCAGGATGTAAAGCTGTTGGGGGCATCAGAATTTGACCTTGTGCTGTTTAAGGAAAAACTAATCAGGTTGTATGCTCCGCAAGCCCAGAACAAATCAATTTTGTTCAACGTAAACATTAGCGAAGTAACCCAGCGTATCCCCTTTTCTAAAAATAAGTTGCTACAGATCGCGGGCAATTTGATATCAAATGCAGTGAAGTTTACACCGCATGGCGGAACTATAGATGTTGGCCTTGATCTGACGCTTAATACGGATCGGAATATTTTGGTGATATCAGTCAACGATTCGGGTGTTGGCATGAGTGAGGGGGTAATTGAAAAAATTTTGTCGGGTGATGCCGCTACCACTGCGGGCACTTCCGGCGAGACTGGTTACGGTTTTGGTCTATCACTCGTTAAACACCTTATAGATGCTCTGGGTGGCACACTAAAAATTACTTCGTCAAATACAACAGGTTCTTTTGTAGAAGTCTTATTGCCACAAAAACGTCTTTAGTATTTAGACTGGTCACAAATCATTTTTGAAGCTGAACTAAACAGCAATAAAACTACTATCATAATTAACATACTTTAACTGTTGATGACAAGCGGCTTCCGATTGAAAACAGTAATTTTCAGGATGCTTTCAAAATTGTACATTCTTGTCATCATGATTTGCCTTGCACAGTCTGTAAAGGCCCAGGAAATTACAGGTACGGTTTCAGACAGGGTAGACAGGCTGAAGCTGGAGGACGTCGATGTATTTAATCAAACCCTCAATAAAAAAACGAAAACAAATGCGAAAGGCGAGTTCAGAATTGAGGCCTACACCAATAATATCCTGATCTTTAATCAGCCGGGTTATGTAAATGACACCCTTTTCCTGATTAACCTTAAACCTGTAAGGCGATATTTAAACCTCAATAACAATTACCTGAAGCTTGTAGAAATTAAGGCTGATGCTTTCAAACCAGAGTTGCAGTATGCTGATGTATACCGTAAAGCAAAGGCCATAAAAGTAAGTAAAAACCAGCCTTTTATTTTTTATCCCTCCAAATATTTCAGCAGGGAGGGCAAATTCGCGCGCCGGTTTAAAAGAAAACTGGAACGGGAGAAAACTGAAAGGAAAATTGATTTCCGTTTCAATGAAAAAGCGGTTACGGCCCTGACCCCGCTAAAGGGAAGGGAACTGGATTACTTTATGGTGCTGTATCGCCCTACACTAACGAAGCTCGGTAAAATGGATGCGAAAGACCTGGAATTTTATTTGATGGCGGCATATAAGGAATTCAAGGCACTGCCTGAAAACAAAAGAGTTTCCCCGCATCTCAAAGCAGATAGCCTGCCATAATAACCATAGGATTCTGGTCCTTATGCTGGTCGAAAACGAAGACATCACGTTTGCGCAATCCAAACAAACGGAAATGGACATAAATTTAACGCAACACTAGTTCCTTGCAGATCGATTTGATTAACCCAGGGCCTTCGTAAATGAAACCTGTGTACAGCTGTACCAAAGCGGCGCCGGCATCGAGTTTATCTTTGGCGTCCTGAGGTGAATGGATACCCCCTACTCCTATAATCGGGAATGCCTTATTTGACTTTTCAGAAAGATACCTGATCACTTCAGTAGAGCGCAGTGTAAGGGGCCTTCCGCTTAAACCTCCGGCTTCACTTTTTACTTTTTCAGGTGTATAAAGCCCGTTTCTGTCTATGGTGGTATTGGTTGCTATAACTCCTGCTATGTTGGTTTCCAATACAATTTCGACGATATCGTCGAGCTGTTCATTGGTTAGGTCGGGAGCAATCTTGAGCAGGATCGGTCTGGATATTCCATTGATATGGTTGCGTTGCTGCAGGGTATTGAGCAATTCCATCAATGGCCCTTTTTCCTGTAAGGCGCGCAGGCCGGGTGTATTCGGGGAGCTCACATTTACAACGAAATAATCCACTACATCAAATAGCCTATCGAAGCATTTGATATAGTCGCTGGTCGCCTCTTCATTTGGTGTATTCTTGTTTTTGCCGATATTTCCGCCGATAACAATACCGGTGTTTTTGGATTTCAGCAAACGCAGCCGCTCGGCAAGAGTATCTACTCCCTTATTATTGAAACCCATTCTGTTGATAATTGCCCCATCGGCTTCCAGCCTGAACATTCGGGGTTTATCATTACCGGGTTGAGGCAGTGGTGTAACTGTTCCTACTTCGATAAAGCCGAAACCCAGATCGCTGAGTGCCTCTATATATTCTCCGTTCTTGTCAAATCCTGCGGCCAGGCCAACAGGATTTTTAAATTTGATACCAAAAACCTCGCGTTCCAGACCTTTGATGTTGACATCAAAGTTGCTTCTCAGAATGGTACGTCCCAGGGGGAAATGTTCATGAAACCACTTTAGTCGCTTTACGACAAAATAGTGTACTTTTTCAGGGTCAAACTGGAAGAATATAGGCTTAATCAGACGGTACATGCCACAAATATAATAAGGTTTTTTGTCTTCAGAAGTACTTGGATGCTTTAATTTATGGTTCATGTTTGTACCATTTTCTCAGGCCGGTTAGGGATGCGAGTCTTGCGGCAGTTACAGCGCAAAATAAATTCAAGCTGCTGATACGGTTATATGACAAAAATTAGCGGTTAAAATTGTATTTTTGCGCCCAAATGATTTCAATAAACGACTTAACATTCCTGATCGGGGCAAGGGCTTTATACGACGAGGCAGACTGGCACATTAAGCCGGGCGACAGGGTTGGACTGATTGGTGCCAACGGAACCGGAAAATCTACATTACTGAAAATAATTGTCGGAGAGTATGCGCCTACTTCGGGCAATATTTCTATGTCTAAGGACGTAAAAATAGGTTACCTGAACCAGGATCTGCTTTCTTACGATTCACACCATAGCATTTTGCATGTGGCCATGGAGGCTTTTGAACGCCAGAACCAACTGCATGATGAGATTGAGGAATTGCTGAAAAAGATTGAAACTGACTACTCTGAAGAGGTTTTGAATAAACTCAGCGACAAACAACAGGAATTTGAAGCACTGGATGGTTACAATATAGAATACCGCGCCAATGAGATCCTCGCAGGTCTGGGCTTCAGTACTGAAGATCAGCACAGGCCGCTCAATACTTTCTCGGGAGGATGGCGGATGCGTGTAATGCTTGCCAAGATCCTGTTGCAGACTCCTGATATCCTATTGCTGGATGAGCCTACCAACCACATGGACTTACCGTCTATCAAGTGGCTGGAAACTTATCTGGGTAGCTTCGAAGGTGCGATTGTAATTGTTTCTCACGACAGGTACTTCCTGGACAAGGTAGTGAACAAGATCGTGGAATCACGCAAGGGAAAACTGACGCCTTATGCAGGCAATTATACCTTCTACCTTGAAGAAAAAGCCCTTCGTGGTGAGATTCAAAAAGGAGAGTTTAAAAACCAGCAGGCCAAGATCAAGCAGGAAGAACGTCTGATCGAGCGTTTTAAGGCCAAGGCTTCCAAAGCCAAGATGGCGCAATCCAGAATGAAGGCGCTTGACAAACTGGAGCGTGTGGAGGATGTGGATGATGACAACCCTACAGTGAACTTCCAGTTCAAATTCTCCAAGCCGTCGGGCCGTCACGTGATCAGGGTCGATGAGGCTTACAAAAGCTATCCGAACATAGATATTCTGGCCAATGCTGATGGTTTGATCGAAAAAGGCGACAAAATCGCTTTGATTGGTGCAAATGGTAAGGGTAAGTCAACTTTATTGAGGATAATTGCCGGTACAGAGACCTTCGATGGGAAATGTGAAACCGGCCATAATGTAACCACTACCTTCTTTGCGCAGCACCAGCTAGAGTCGCTTCACCTGGAAAATACAATTTTAGAAGAGTTGCAGGCTTTTGCACCTAAACATACCGATACTGAATTACGTGGTATTCTGGGTTGCTTCCTGTTTACAGGAGATGATGTATTTAAGAAGATCCGTGTGCTTTCGGGAGGAGAGAAATCGAGGGTGGCACTAGCCAAATCTCTAACAACAGATTCTAACTTCCTGATTTTGGATGAGCCTACCAATCACCTGGACATACAGTCTGTAAATATCCTGATCCAGGCATTGCAGCAGTATGAAGGTACTTTCATAGCCGTGTCCCACGACAGGTATTTTCTGGACAACGTGGCCAATAAGATCTGGTTTATTGAAGATCAGGATATTAAGGAATATCCAGGCACCTATGCTGAGTACGAAGAATGGAACAGTAAAAGGCCACCGGCAAAACCATCGAGCATTCCGGTAAGACCAGATAAGGAAGTGAAAAAAGTGGAGGAAAAGATTGTCTCTGCTCCTGCACCTGCCAATCCGCAGCAGCAATTGAAAAAACTAAATGACCAGCTGAAAAAGATCGAGTCGGAAATTACTTCTTTTGAGGAAAACCTAAAGGCGATTGAAGGGTTACTTGCAGATGAGAACATTTATGCTGACGCACAAAAGCTTGCGGAGGCAAACAGCAAATATAATGCCGCCAAACACCAGTTGGACTCTGCTCAGAACAGTTGGGAAAATCTAGCTTCTGAGATCATGGAACTGGAAGGAAAATAATGATAAAAAAGAACTGGTTGCTGCTGACTGCACTGCTGTTTTTTCAAATGGCGATGCTAAACACGCAGATAGCTATGGCCCAAAACCAGCAGTTTGTGTACGACAATAAAGTATATCAGGGCAATATTAAAACTGTTCAGTGTTACAATACCCGGAAGGAACAGTCGGTGCCGGTAATGACATTGAAATCTAATGAACAGCTGCTTTTTTCGTTTGATGATCTGAACGGTAGCAGCAAGAACTACTGGTATACGATAGAGCATTGCACATCAGACTGGAAGTCTTCCCGTTTATCTGCCCTGGATTATGTCGAGGGCTTATCTGAAGACCGGATCACAGAATTTAAATATTCTTTTGGCACATTGCAGAAGTACACGCATTATCAGTTGCTCTTGCCAAATGCACAGGTAAAACCCAAGATATCGGGCAATTTTCTGCTAAAGGTATATGAGGAAGGCAACCAGCAAAAACCTGTCATTTCACAGCGTTTCTATATAGTGGAAAATGTGGTGAACATTGCAGTTGATGTGGTGCCGAGTTCGCAGGTTTCATTGCGCTTCAGTAACCAGAAGGTGAATTTTACCATTTTTCATAAAACGCCCATTCAAAATCCATATACGGACCTGAAGGCGATAGTGATGCAGAACACCAACCCCCTTACTGCTATTGTGAATACAAAGCCCCAGTTCATCAGACAGGGGTCGCTGGTTTATAATGAATTAAACAGCAATGATTTTCCGGCGGGAAATGAGTTTAGGAAGTTTGATATCCGCAGTCTGCGTTTTAAGGCTGAAAATGTGCAGGACATCATCAGGGATACTGCGGTAAATGTGACCCTTTTCCAGGATATCAATACCAGTAAGGACAGATATAGTAACCTGGTAGATGAAAACGGTAGTTTTTTCATCAGAAATCAGGATGGTAGAGACGATGGCACGGAAAGCGATTATGTGAATGTAGCTTTTACATTGAATGCTATCCCTCCTACCGCTTCTGGCGATGCGTATGTGGTTGGCCGCTTTAACGACTATAGACTTGATGATGCCTCAAGACTCAACTTCGACAGTTCCAGAAAACGTTTTTATGCCAATCTGACGCTGAAACAAGGCCTTTATGACTATAAGTATGTATGGCTGAACAAAGAGACCGGTAGCACAGACCCGACTGTTTTTGAGGGTTCTTTTTTTGAGACCGGCAATACCTACCAGGTTTTTGCCTATTACAAAAAGCCCGGCTCCCGCTGGGAAGAACTGATTGGCTATAGCAATGTAAATACGCTTAAAAAGTAGCCTGATAGCAGTCTTAGCTATCCAAGACCGGTCAATTTAGTATTGTATCGGTAAGATTGTTTACTTTTGCAGTGATATGACTACAAAAGTAAAAAGCCCTAAGGAATCCTTTACGATCATGAACGAACTGGTATTGCCCAACGATACCAATACGCTGAATAATTTAATGGGAGGCCGATTGCTGCACTGGATGGACATTGCAGCAGCTATTTCTGCTCAAAAACATTGCAACAGGATCGTGGTTACTGCATCTGTAGATAATGTATCTTTTCAGCAGCCGATCAAGCTTGGTGATGTGATTACTATTGAAGCCAAGGTAACCCGGGCATTTAATACATCGGTGGAGGTCAGGCTTGATGTGTGGGCAGAAAATATTCCATCTGGCAGCAGATCAAAATCTAACGAAGCTTATTATACTTTTGTAGCGCTGGATAAGGACGGACATAAGGTCCCTGTCGCTGAACTGAAGCCTGACACTGCGGAAGAAACAGAATTGTTTGAGGGAGCTTTAAGGCGCCGCCAGCTGAGACTGATCCTCAGCGGAAAAATGCAGCCGAATGATGCGCTTGAATTGAAGGCGCTGTTTTTTAAAGAGTAGTTCACAAATTCAGTCATTAATTAAACCCGCAATGCATGACTACGTATGCAACTCTTATCATATTGAGCGGACTGGTCATTTTCTCTTACCTCTTTGACCTGGTTGCCAGTAAAACAAAATTACCATCAGTATTATTATTGCTGCTCCTGGGTATTGGTATACGCCTGCTGGTAGACAACCTTGAACTCGAAACATTCGATTTTTTGAAAATCCTTCCCGCATTGGGAACAGTAGGACTAATTCTGATTGTATTTGAAGGCTCCTTGGAATTGAAGTATGATCCCGGCAAGAACAAACTCATTAAAGGTGCTTTTTTATCGGCGTTGTTTATTCTGCTGCTGACCGTTTCAGTAATTACTTTCATTATTTACCAGATCACCGGGAAAGACCTTTACACCTGCTTTACGAACGCCATCCCTTTTAGTGTGATCAGTTCGGCTATAGCGATCCCAACGGCGGGCGCGCTAAGCAAAAAAGGTAAGGAATTTATCATTTACGAATCTTCCTTTTCGGACATCATCGGGATCATCCTGTTTAATTTCGCGGTGCAAAATCCGCACATCTCGGTGAGCTCCTTTACCGGGCTTGCCATAAGTACTATGCTAATTATGCTGGTATCAGCAATATCCTGCGTGGTGCTGCTCTATGTGATGGGAAAGATCTCACACCACATCAAGTTCTTTTTGATCATATCTATACTGATCATGGTTTATGCCATAGGGCAATCTTATCACCTGTCGGCTCTGATCCTCATCTTATCTTTCGGACTCTTTTTGAACAACGCAGATGCCATACAGCATGCCTGGTTCAGGGGTGTATTCATTTATAAAAATCTCTCTGCCGACCTGAGCCAGCTTCACCAGCTTTCGGCTGAAAGTGCTTTTATTTTAAGAACGTTCTTCTTTGTCATATTTGGCTTCACGATCAACATACACCAACTGGACGACCAGATTGTGCTTGCCAATGGGATGATCATCCTGGTAAGTATTTTTGTGATCAGGATTGTTTATCTGAAACTGTTCAGAAAGGAAAACAGCGGACAGGAGATCTTTATCGCCCCACGTGGACTCATCAGCATACTGCTTTATTTTAATCTCCCCAACCACCTGAAACTACATGAAATAGGAACTCCGTTTCTATTCGTAGTCGTACTTGGAACAAGCCTTGTGATGAGTATTGGCTTGCTTGCTTCAAACCGAAAAAAAACTGCAGCAATAGGCTAGCCGCCCATTTCCAGGATCTTATCAAATTCTTCTGTCTTTAAGGGCATAACAGACAAACGGCCCTGCCTCACCAGTGAAATATCTTTCAGACTTTGTTCGGCTTTGATCTGCTCCAGAGACACTGGGTTCTTTAAGCCCTCGACAGGTGCAAGATCAACTACTACCCAATTCGGGTCTTCTGTAGTCGGGTCCTGATAAAATTCTCTTACTACTTTCGCTATGCCTACTACGTTCTTTCCCTCGTTACTATGGTAAAACAAGACCAGGTCTCCCTCTTTCATTTCTTTGAGGTTGTTCCGTGCCTGATAGTTGCGCACACCATCCCAAAAGGTTCTTCCGTCTTTATTGAATTTGTCCCAGCTGTATTTAAAAGGTTCTGATTTGACTAGCCAATGGTTCATTGTTTTTTATCTATCTGTTATTAAGATGTCAAAGCTAACAAAGAAGAACGGATTAGAAAATACATTTCCTTTCTACTTAATAACGTATTCAAAATTACGCACGAATGTTTTCCCATCAGGAGATTTCGACGTCAGCGGATATCCCTCAGCATCGTATGTAAAGATTGAAGCATCAGTTATTTTGACATTAGGGAATGGAACTGTGACCAGTTCTATAACATTGTTCACAGAAAAATGATCCGTAGAGCGCATCAATCCTTTTAAATCCTTATTCCAATAAGGGTTTTTCTTATCGTCATAACTATAAGTGAAAACCGCGCCATCTTCCCTGGTATAGCTTTCTACATTGTCTGCCGAATAGGTAAATTTTTTCACTCCAGTTACTTTATCCTTTGATATCGCCTCAATAGCGGTTACTTTTCCTTCGGTGTATATGAACCTGGTACCTGACTCGCTTCTGATAACACCAGGTTCACGATACCAGGTTTCGGTACTGCCTGTCGGCTTCCCATTCTGATATGCATATTTTGTGATTAAAAAGGCTGTACTTGAAGCAACGTGATACTCAACCTGCGTGAGGAGTCCATCCTTGTAAGTACATGACGTAGTTTCGCCTTTAACGGCTGAAATTTTGATTAATCTGTTTTGATCGTCATACGTATATTGTGTGTTTACTTCTGTTGTACCGGTTTGATTGAAGTAGTTTGTGCCCCATACCCGCGTAAGAAGTCTGACTGGTACAGGCTTTTCCGGTTCTTCTGTAACTTTTTTCTTTTTACATGACACAAGGCATATCGATAAGATAACCAACGAGAGTGTTAACAATTTATTCATAATATTTATATTTGGTTAACTAAATATAACTAATTGTTCTTAAAGTAGCAATTTGACTGACACTTTTATTTATTTTTCCCCTGTCATTCCGATACCAGCAATCAGAGAGGTTAAAGCAGCAACATTACTGTTTAGTTTGTGAATCGGCTATTACAAAGATATCTTTACCTAAATTCTATCAGATGAACTCCAGGAAAATACAATTTATAATAACCCTGATAATCCTCACTCTTGCCTCCTGCCAGACTGAAAATCCACTTCCGATATTAGGGAGCAAGCCAATTACTGATTTCCGGTTCTTAAATCAGGACAGTTTAGTGATCACCAATAAAACGTTTGATGATAAGATTTACATTGCAAACTTCTTCTTTACATCCTGTACCACCATTTGCCCGGCAATGAACCGGGTGATGAAAGATATTTTTGACGACTATCAGGACAATCCAAAGGTGATGCTCCTGTCTCATAGCATAGATTTTAAATATGACACCCCCGGCAGGCTAAAGAAGTATGCAGAAAAAATAGGTGCCACCGGCAATAAATGGCAATTTGCGCATGGCAGCAAATCAGACATCTATAGCATCGCAGAGCAAAGTTATATGACTGCTGTGGTTGAGGATGTGAAAGTGAAGGAAAATTTTGTTCATCAGGGATATCTTTTGCTGGTTGACCAGCACCAGAGATTAAGAGGCGCTTATGATAGCGACAGTGAAGAGCAGATTAAACAACTCAAACTTGACATTGAAAAGCTGCTTGAGGAATAAAGGTTCTCAAAGTGTCCCACCCGCCGGCCATTTGGTCACCGCAAATATTTCCGCCTTCATGGTTTCATAAAATACCTTCAGGATATCTCCATAGTCATTTTCCGTTCTGGTGTTGGCCAGTAACACAAAACTGAAATGATCATCCAGCCTGCTCAGCGTCGATGAAGTCCCCGGTAACGATCCGTTGAACACCCAATTTTGGTAGCCGAAATATGCTTTGTTGAGCAATTCGGGTTTGATGATATCTGGCTTTGCAGAATTCCTGTCAATGTGAACCATCAACTTCGCCAGATCTGTTGCCGATGCAACCCAGCCGCCATGAGCATCCATTCTGCTGACATTCATACTATACGGATTGTATTCTGACTGATAATACTTCACTTCCTTCGGCAGGCGCTGAGCAAGTGTATTGCCACCTATTTTCATATTGCTGATGCCGCAGGGCTTAAGAATTTGATCCTTAACGTAATCCTCATATTTCTGTCCGGTGATCTTCTCAATCACCCTGCCCAGTATGCAATAGCCAAAATTCGAATAATAAGATGTCTTTCCAGGAGCTGTCGTAAGCGGCAAGTGAAGCAGCAAGGCCCTGATCAATTGTGTACGGCTTAAGCTGGTATCCGTGAACATCGGGTCGACCGGATTGTTAGTCCAGCCTGAAGTATGATCTAATAAATGCTGCACTGTGATCAGCTCCTTGTTTGAGCCGGCAGGCGGCTTGCCATAATCTTCGCCTAGTAGCCCCCCTTTACCAAATACTGTCTGATCTGTGGAAAGTTTGCCGTCCTGCACCAGTTTCAGTATAGCGATATAGGTGACAGGTTTAGAAACGCTCGCAATTCTGTACAGATTGTCGTTGGATGCCTTTTGGCCTGCTTCCTTGTCGGCGTAGCCGTAGGATTTAGCATACATCAGTTTTTCATCCTTTACAATAGCTATAGAGAGCCCGGGCACATTGAACTGCGTCATCCTGCCAGCAAGCGCACTATCGAGTTTGACAAGTGCAGCACCCGCGGTGACGGCCGGAACAGCTTGCTGTGCAAGGGCAACATCATTAATCAGGCTGCTTAATACCAGACAAAGCAGGAGTTTTATGCTATTCATCCAGTTCTCCGGCATTGTTAAATTCTTCTATAAGCTGAATCGCCGCTGCTTCCTGCTGTTCAGAAACCATTAGCTGGGCCGGGTTCAATCCGCCGGAGGTGAGCACCCATGGTTCTATGGAACCCATTAAATTATTTTTAACAAAAGCGGGAATGTCATTTTCTACCAGTACGTTTTGCATCATGGTCACCTGCCACGGTTCGCCTTCAAATACTGCTACCAGCTTTACATCGTTTTGATCTTTCATAGAGGTTAAGATACGGCATTTGATTTAAACTGCTAAACAAAATGCCGCCTAATCTTTTTACAACTCTTTTAATCCTTATATTTATTTTGAATATAAACCTATACGGCCTTGAAATGCGCTCTCCCGTTGCTATTGTTATGTCTTTCTTTCGGACTGCAGATCCAAACCCGCAATCAACTTGTGTTTTTTATTGTTATGATGTCCCTAAACGTTATCTGTTAATTGCCTTTAGTTAAATGAAGTTGATCTTTTTGATTTTTCTCGCTCTTATGTTAACTGCGGCTTCGAAGGGATACGCCTTTCAGGACAGCTATGGCATTTCCGGTGTGGTAAAAGATAAAAAGGGAGAGACACTACCGGGAGCAAATGTGCTTTTGAGCGGATACCAGAAAGGTGCAGTCGCCGACAATGATGGTAAATTTGTGATCACAGCATTAAGACCGGGAAATTATGATGTACTGGTGCAAATGATGGGTTATCTGCCCGCCAGCATAAATGTGATTGTTGATGACAAGTCTGTTGTTGTTGATATTGTAATGACAGAAAATGCAAGGCTGCTTAAAGAAGTCGTAATCCGACCAGACGCAAATAGAGAGAGATATTTAAAGGCTTTTAAGGAGAGTTTTGTAGGTACTTCTCCCAATGCGCAAAAAACAAAAATTCTAAATCCGAATGTGATCCGGTTTGAATACGACAGTGAAGCCCTTACTCTTCAGGCAACTGCAGATGAATTCATTATATTAGAGAATAAAGAACTTGGCTACAAGATCAAATATCTGCTTAAATACTTTGAAAAAGACGACCGGCTAAATCTGATCAGGTATTTTGGGTATCCTTATTTTGAGGACCTGGCGAGTTCAAAGTCAAAGGCGAGGCAGTATAAGGAAAGAAGGGATTTGGCTTATATGGGCTCGGCCCAGCATTTCTTTACCTCTTTGTTTGATAATTCTGCAAAATCGAGTGGCTTTATGATTTATAAGATGGAAGCAAAGCCCAATCCTCAAAAACTACCGGACAGTATTTTGGATGAAAAAATACAGCGCTTCACCCAGCTGACCACCAGGGGAGCAAAATTGACGACACAACCCGGCGACTCCCTAAGGTATTACAAGCAGATGAAATCCTTACCGGACACCATAGATATCCTGAACCGCAATGAAGTGCTTACTGACACTCTGGTCAAACAGGAAGTAAGTAACCTGAGATGGATGAATTACCGTGACAAATTATATATTGTTTATAGCCTCGAAAAAGAATCTAAAGCTTATAGCGAGCAGCGGGGTTACAAGATAAGAAGACCACATGATCTTGCCCAAAGTCAGGTATCTATTGTTCGTCAGCATAAACCCCTTATTGCTTTCTACGAGAATGGGATGGTATTTGATCCCTCTGCTTTGCTTTTTGAGGGATACTGGGGTTATGAAAAAGTAGCCGATATGGTTCCAATGGATTATATACCTTAAAATTATGAAGCGCTCGTTGTTCCTTTTACTATTAATTTTAATATGTTTTTCGGCTGCTGGCCAGAAAACGAAGAATCTGACGGATCAGGTGAAGCTGAGGTGTTCTTATTTATTCACCAAACGGACTACTGCTGAAGAGAAGCCTTTCCGGACAGACACTATGTACCTGGATATCGGAGATAAAATTTCCAGATTTTATGACCCGGCAAG
>DATFQH010000001.1:0-2619 GCA_035264385.1 Pedobacter sp. | reverse complement strand
GCATATCGGTGTCGATATTCATTTTGATGGCGCCGTAAGATATGGCTTCTCTGATCTCTTCCTGAGAAGAACCTGAACCACCGTGGAATACAAAGTTGATCGGTTTCTCAGCAGTCAGTGCGTATTTCTCTTTAATGAAGTCCTGAGAGTTTCTAAGGATCACTGGCTGCAATTTAACGTTACCTGGTTTATAAACACCGTGTACGTTACCAAAAGCCGCTGCAACAGTAAATTTATCACTGATCTTACTCAGTTCTTCGTAAGCATATGCTACTTCTGAAGGCTGGGTATACAATTTTGAACTGTCTACATCGCTATTATCTACCCCGTCTTCTTCACCGCCAGTTACACCAAGCTCGATTTCGATTGTCATGCCCATTTTAGACATACGCTCCAGATATTTCGCGGAAATCTCCATGTTTTCTTCGATCGACTCCTCTGAAAGGTCTAACATGTGTGAAGAAAACAATGGTTTTCCGTATTCTTTAAAGAATTGCTCACCATGATCCAATAATCCGTCGATCCATGGCAATAGTTTTTTTGCAGCGTGGTCTGTATGTAATACTACGGCAACACCATAGTGCTCAGCCAATAAATGAACATGCTTAGCTGCAGACACTGCACCTAAGATACATGCTTGTAAACCGTCATTATTTAATGTTTTGCCTGCATAAAACTGCGCACCACCATTAGATAACTGAATAATAACCGGTGAATTAACTGCTTTTGCGGTTTCCATCACTGCATTGATCGTATTTGTACCGGTAACATTTACCGCTGGCAATGCAAATTGATGTTTTTTAGCCTGTTCAAATAATTCCTGAACGGCATCTCCGTAAATTACGCCCTTGTAGCCTTTTAAACTCATTTTTAATATTTTAATGTACGCCGAAGTTATGAAAAATATCACTTTAGGCCAAGCTAAACCTTATTATTTTACACATAATACGTCTGTTTTACAGATATGAAGTATCTGTAAACTGTTCTCATTTTTTTTTGTTTCTTTGTAGTCGCATTTTTCAGGAAATAACATGGCTTGGTTTAAGAGAGAAAAAAAAGGTATCAGTACCCTTACAGAAGAAAAAAAAGAAGCACCAGACGGTTTATGGAACAAGTGTCCGAATTGTAAAAAGGCATTGCACAGCGCTGATCTTTTAGAAAATAAATACGTTTGTCAATATTGTGATTATCATTTGAGGGTTGGCTCTAAAGAGTACTTTCAGGTATTGTTTGACGAGAATGACTTCACAGAACTATTTTCAGACCTTAAGTCGGGCGATCCGCTGAACTTTACCGACACCAAACCATACAAAGACAGACTGGTCGAAAGCATGGCAAAAACCGGCTTAAAGGATGCGATTAGGGCTGCGCATGGAAAGATAGAAGGTGAAGACATTGTGATCGCCTGCATGGATTTTAATTTTATTGGAGGCTCTATGGGTTCCGTAGTAGGGGAAAAGATTGCCCGAAGCATTGATTATTCTATAAAACACAAGATCCCTTTCCTGATGATTTCTAAATCAGGCGGCGCAAGGATGATGGAAGCTGCATTCTCACTGATGCAAATGGCCAAGACATCGGCCAAACTAGCTCTCCTGAGCCAAGCTAAGATACCTTATATCTCTTTGCTTACCGACCCTACGACAGGGGGCGTAACGGCCTCTTATGCTATGCTGGGAGACATTAATATTGCGGAACCCGGTGCACTGATAGGCTTTGCCGGGCCTAGAGTTATTAAAGAAACGATTAAGAAGGATCTGCCAAAAGGATTCCAGACTGCCGAGTTTGTTTTGGAACATGGTTTCCTTGATTTCATCGTAGACCGCCGGGCAATGAAGTCAAAACTGGCCGCATTTATCAAAATGATGAAGGGCTAGAAGAAAATACCGGGCTTCCGCCCGATTGATTTTAAAATACAGTAACTAAAATAATAAAGTTATTATAAAGGCCAGTTCAAATTGAACTGGCCTTAATTTATTTATCTTTTGCTACTTACTTTGCATTAATTCAGTGTCTTTGAGAGGACATAGCGTTCTTTTTGCGAAGCTTAAAGAACCAAGTCCGAAAAAAGATCACTGAATTTTACCTTTAATTCCCGGAAAAATTACTGTCTTAGAGAAGACATAGAACCGGTTCGCTTTTTCAGCGTGCCGGTTCCCGTCTTCGAAAAGATGAGTTATTTTTCAGTTGACATTGAATACGGGAAAGCAGCTTCCGAAGTGCCTCTTGTAGTGTTCGGTTTGTCAGACATATCAAAATCAAGTACAGCGCCTTTTAACAAGCTGGAGTGGCTCAGCCAGTTCTTGCTGTGCACCTGTCCATTGTACTTAAGTCCGTTTACATATTTATTATCGTCGCTGTTCTTAGGCGCATTGATGACAATCTGCTTGCCATTCTCCAGGGTCAATGTAACCTTTTTGAACAATGGCGTTCCTAGAACATACTGGTCAGTTGCTGGCGTTACAGGATAGAATCCTAAGGCAGAGAAAACATACCAGGCGGAAGTTTGTCCGTTGTCTTCATCACCGCAGTAACCATCTGGTGTAGGCTTATACATCCTGTTCATGGTTTCACGTACCCAATATTGAGTTTTCCATGGAGCACCACCATAGTTGTACA